>JAOACK010000024.1 GCA_026417875.1 Thermodesulfovibrionales bacterium
GGCATATCACCGCTTGCAGTACCGGGTGAATCAGAACACCTTGTTGTTACAGACAGTGATGAGCATGATGAGGAGGGCCACATTGTAGAGGATGCAGAGACAAGGATAAAGATGGTTGAAAAGAGGCTTTTAAGAAAATTTCCTCTTCTACAACGAGAGATTGAACCACCACTTATTTATGGCAATGAAAACCCTGAAATTATTCTAATCTGCTGGGGTTCAACCTATGGGGTTGTGAAGGAATGCGTTGATCAGCTTTCAGATAAGTACAGTATTTCAATGTTACACTTCAGTGAAATATGGCCCTTTCCGCTTAGAGATAAATTTGATTATTTAGCTTTTGTTGAGAAGGCCAAAAAGACCGTCTGTATAGAACATAATGCCACATCCCAGTTTGCAAGGCTTTTCAGAAGCGAGACAGGATATTCCTTTCATTACAGAATCAATAAATTTGATGGAAGACCATTTACAGTAGAAGAGCTAATAAGAAGAATTCTTAATGCTTTATGATCTGCATCTCTTACAGTAGCCGTATATCTCAAGCTTGTGCCTTACAGGGAAGAATTCCTTTTTTTCGGCAAGCTTTTTTTGGAGATTCTCGATATTTTCATCCACAACTTCTATAAATTTTCCACACTTCAGGCATATAAGATGATCGTGATGTTCCCTCATGTGCATCTGTTCATATCGTGTCTTCTCCTTTCCTATTTTTATCTCTTCTGCAAGTCCAGCCTCAAGAAGGAGATTGAGATTTCTGTGGACAGTTGCATATCCTATGGAGGAGTCCCTTTTTTTAACCTTATCAAAGAGCTCATCGACAGTTATATGTCCACCCGATGAGAGAAAGACATCCAGAATCTCTTCGCGCTGTCTTGTGTTTCTGAGACCCTGTTTTTTGATATATTCCCTGAAGATCTTTTTTGCCTCTTCCTTTCCCATAGATATTGATAATTAATTTCAACACAGCAAGAGAGCATTTGTCAAGTATTGAATTTACTGTAAGTTTTGAGGTATTATTTCAGCATGGATATTACAAGAGAGGTTGATTATGCGGTAAGATGTATAGTCTGTCTATCTTCTCAACCTGACAAAGTTAAAAGGGCTTCTTCTATTGCTCAGGAGATGGATATACCAGCTCCCTTTGTATCAAAGATACTCCAGAAGCTTTCAAAAAAAGGATTTGTTACACCCATAAGAGGTGTGAAGGGTGGATTCAGGCTTGCAAAAAGACCTCAGGATATTTCGCTTCTTGAAGTCGTAGAGGCGATTGATGGACCCATACCTGTAAATATATGTGTAATTGATTCAAAGAGCTGTAACAGGATAAAGAAATGCACTGTCCATCCGGTATGGGTAAGAATTCAGAAACTTATCAGAAAAGAGCTTGGCTCTGTAAGTTTTAAGAAACTTGTTTCTGAAGCAGGATAAAGTCCTTTAAACTTATCGCTTAATATTACCTCATAAGGTGCATTAAGGGGACATGATATTCTGATCCCCTGGACTTACAATTAATTTATCCTATCCGTCCTTCTAAAGGACAAAGATTCCGATTGAATACAGCAACGTTGAACTTTAAGATGGAAGGGTGAGTAAATTACATCTCTACTTGTACTTATTTATTTCTGAAAACTATATATACCAGATTGATGGATAGTGCTGTTATAGAGAGAATAGTAAGGAACGATTTTTGTGATGGTAATCTTATCAGGCTCTTTCACGGTGGAAAGGAGACCTTTGATTCAATTTTAAGGGCTATCGAGGATTCTGAGAGTTTTGTCTGTCTTCAGTTTTATATATTCAGGGCTGATGAAACAGGTAAGAAAATAGCCTCATTGCTCAAGAAAAAGGTAAAGGAGGGTGTCAAGGTATATCTCCTTTATGACCACTATGGTTCTTTTGGAACTCCACGGTCATTCTGGAATGACCTTAAAAAGGCAGGAATAAAGATTGCTGCTTCAAGACCCTTTAAACTTTCTGCACCTCTAAGATATATCAGAAGGGATCACAGGAAGTTAATCATTGTTGATGGCACAAGGGCCTTTACAGGTGGTCTAAATATAGCCAATGAATACAGCGGATTTCACTTGAGGCGAAAGGAGACCTGGAGGGATACGGGCATCATAGTTGAAGGTCCTGTTGTAAACAAACTATTTGAGGAGTTCAGAAAGACATGGAGAGTATGGACAGCCGAATCATTGAATAATATACCGCTGAAAAAGGTTTTTTATAAAAATGGTTATCCAGTAATTCCGATATTTGCTTCCTCCTTTAGCGGCAGCAGGAGATTCAGGAAATTGCTATATTATTGCATTAAAAATTCAAAAAATTTTATCTACATAACTACTGCCTATTTTGTTCCTGGCTGGAGGTTACTTCATTATCTTATACAGGCAGCAAGAAGGGGAGTAGAGATAAAATTACTTTTACCTGGTATAAGTGATGTACCTCCTGCACACTATGCTGGTAGAGCCTTTTATACTAGGCTTTTAAGAAACGGTATCAGGATATTTCATTACGAGGATGCTGTTTTACATGCAAAGAGTTATGTCTTTGATGGTTATTTCAGCATAGTTGGTTCTGCAAATCTTGATGCCCAGTCTTTGAGATGGAATGATGAGGGAAATGTAGGTATATGGAGCTATGAGTTTGGTGATTCCATGATAGAGCTTTTTAATAAAGATTTAAAGAGTTCCTCCGAGATAAAGCTTGAGGAATGGCTAAGAAGACCCTTCTGTGAAAAAATTAAGGAAAGATTCTTTGTCACATTCAGAAAGCGATTATAAGAGGGAGCTTAAGCCCCCTCTTATTAAAACAGACCCTTTACCCTTCCCTGTGTTTACATCTACATCTATTCTTCTGAATGCCGGGTCAGAGGCTGTCCCTGGCATGAGCTTTATATCACCCGCAACAGGCACAACAAAACCGGCTCCCTTAAAAACAAGGACATCCCTTACAAAGAGCTTCCATCCCTTTGGAACTCCTTTGAGATTAGGGTTATCAGATAGGCTGAGGTGGGTCTTTACCATGCATGTTCCGAGTTTACTGAGTTCCGGATCAGCTTCTATGTCTTTTAGCTTCTGATTTGCTAAAGGCGAAAACTCTACACCATCAGCACCATAAACTTCCTTTGCAATGAGTTCTATCCTTTTTCTTTGTGGCATGTCAAGTTCATAGAGGAATTTAAAATTGTTATCCTCCTTGCAGGCATCAATTACAGCATCAGCGAGCTCAAGTGCACCTTCACCACCATACTGCCAGTGCTTTGATACAGCCACCCTTGCTCCAGCCTGCTCGCAGAGTCTTCTGACAGCCCTTATCTCATTTTCTGTATCTGTATAAAAGACATTTATGCAGACAACGGGATTGACGCCTGCCTTTTTCACTATATTTATGCAGTGAATAAGGTTTTCTGTACCCTTTTCCACCCATGCTACATTCTCATGTTTATATTCCTCTGGTATGGGCCTTCCCGGTACTGGAATAGGTGCACCACCATGACATTTAAGCGCCCTGATGGTAGCCACTATTACCGCCGCATGGGGTTTGAGTCCTGAATACCTGCATTTCAGGTTCCAGAATTTTTCAAAACCAATATCAGCAGCAAATCCTGACTCTGTCACATGATAGTCACTAAGCTTAAGGGCAACCCTGTCAGCAATTATAGATGATTGACCGATTGCAATATTTGCAAATGGTCCTGCATGGACAAATACAGGTTGTCCTTCAATGGTCTGTATGAGATTAGGATTCAGCGCCTGAACCATCCAGGCTGTCATAGCTCCTGCTACCTCGAGGTCTTCTGTAGTGACAGGTTTTCCATTTTTGTCATAGGCAACAACAATCTTTCCAATCCTTTCTCTGAAATCCTTTAGATCCTTGGCTACTGAGAGTATTGCCATTACCTCTGAGGAGACAGCAATANCAAACCTTGATTCCATCATGAATCCGTCCTGACTTCCACCAATACCAATTATGATCTTTCTTAATGCCTGGGCACAGAAATCCATTACCCAGCCCATCTGGACATTTCTTGGATCAATGTTTAGTCTTTTAAGACCTCTCTTAGCAAGCTGCTCATCTGTGTAATTAAATTCATGTTGAAGCCTTGCTGTAAGGGCAACCATCGCAAGATTATGAGCATTCATTATGGCATTGATGTCACCTGTAAATCCCAGGGAGAAGGGTGTCAGGGGTATGCACTGTGAAAGGCCCCCACCCGCAGCTGAGCCCTTGATATTCATGGTTGGTCCACCTGAGGGCTGTCTTATTGCTGCCGTAACCCTTTTACCCCGCTTGCCAAGACCCTGGACAAGACCTATTGTGGTAGTTGATTTTCCTTCTCCAAGCGGTGTTGGTGTGATTGCTGTCACATCAATATACTTCCCATCAGGCCTGTCATTGAGCCTTGCGAGCACCCTTGCGTAGTCCACCTTTCCTATGTAATGACCATAGGGAAGGAGTTCTTCTTTTTCAAGACCAAGCTCATCAGCAAGCTGGTAGATGGTTTTCATATGTTTTTCTGCTTCTTCTGCAATCTGCCAGTCTACATATTTGGTTGGGTCAAGAACCATGGTAATCTCTCCCTTTATAAATTTAAGAATACTGCAGGTAAAACCTGCTTCAATAACTAATGAGGAGTTTTATCAGTTTTTCGTTCATTGAATGGAGATTTCTGCTTGCCACCTTTGCAATGGTCTTCATTATCTTGTACATTAGTAATGTGTCACTCTTCTCAAGTTCCTTGAAATCTTCCTTTTTAATTAAGAAGAGTTCTGTATTCTCAAGGGCCACAGCATGGGCACCGTGATTCTTTTTGTCTTCTATGAGGGAAAGTTCTCCAAAAAAATTGCCTTCCTTAAGTACAGCAAGTGCCTGTTTCCAACCATCAGGAGTTGTCTTCGATATCTCAACCTTTCCTTTATGAATCATATAGATACCTTTTGTCGGATCACCTTCCTTAAAAATTGTTTTTCCTTTCGGATAAAACTCTTGAGAGACTATCTTTGAGAGCTTTTCTATCTCGCTATCATTCAGTTCATTGAGGAGAGTCTGTTTTTTTAGCTCACTTTTTATTGACATATCATCCTCCTTTAACAGCCCTGCGTCGGGACATTATGAATAGTTTACAGGTATATTAAATTTTTTCTATTCTTACAGCACATACCTTGTATTCCGGTGTCTTTGCGTGTTTGTCAAGAGCAATGTTGTTTGTTAGTACGTTTACAGGTGCATTTATATAATGGATGGGCATGAAGATTTCACCTCTTTTCACTCTTTCTGCAATTCTTGCCTCTGTAATAATACTTCCCCTAGGTGAAATAATTTTTATTGAATCTCCTTCTTTAATTGCAAGCCTTTCAGCATCTTCAGGACTGATCTCAGCATATGTTCCGGGATCATAAATGTTAATAGCCTTTACCTTTCCTGTCATGGAGCCAAAGTGGTATTTATGGAGAACCCTTCCTGTTGTGAGTATAAAGGGGTAATCGTTATTCACTGTTTCATAAGGTGGTTCATATTTAACAATCATGAATGGAACTTTCCCTCTGGGGAAACCACCTTTATAAAGATAAGTAGTGCCTGGATGGTCTTTCGTTGGACATGGCCACTGAATACCCTTTTCTTTTATTCTGTTGTAGGTAATACCTTCAAGAGCAGGCCATAAACTGGCGAGTTCTTCAAATATTTCCTCTGCAGTAGAGTAGCTCATCGGATATCCCATCTTGCCTGCGAGGGCACAGATTATCCAGGAGTCTTCTTTTGCTTCACCTGGTGGATTTAATGCTTTTCTTACAAGCTGTATCCTTCTTTCAGTATTGGTGAATGTACCTTCTTTTTCTGCAAAGCAGGCTGCAGGGAAAACTACATGGGCAAGCTGAGCTGTTTCAGTTAAAAATATATCCTGAACAATTAGAAATTCAAGAGATTGAAAAGCCTTTCTTGAGTGACTGACATTGGGATCACTGAGAACAGGATTTTCTCCCATTACATAGACAGCCTTTATCTTATTTTTCAGAATGGCCTCAGAAATCTCTGTTGCATAAAGTCCTGGCTCAGGTGAAAGTTTCACGCCCCAGGATGATTCAAATTTTTGCCGAATCGCAGGAATATCCACCCTCTGGTATCCTGGATAAACATTAGGAAGACATCCTGCATCACAGGCACCCTGGACATTGTTCTGTCCTCTTAATGGATTTATTCCCGTACCCTCACGGCCAATGTTTCCTGTAAGGAGTACCAAGTTGGAGATAGCATTGACATTTTCAGTACCATGGGAGTGCTGGGTTATTCCCATTGTAAAATAAATCGCAGCCTGTCTTGAACTTCCATAGGTAATAGCAGCCCTGATAATCTTTTCCTTAGAAACACCAGTAATTTTTTCACCAATTTCAGGAGTATATTGTTCTATATGCTTTTTGAAATCCTCAAAATTTGTTGTGTTGCTTTCAATGAATTCTTTATTTAATAGACCTTCTTTTATAATTACATGAGCCATGGAATTAAGAAGTGCCACATCTGTTCCGGGTCTGTGATTTAACCATATATATGCAAATCTGCACATAGAGATCTTCCTCGGATCAGCTACAATTATCTTTGCCCCTTTTCTATGTGCCCTGACCATGAAATTTGCTATTACAGGATGGGTCTCTTTAGTGTTGGAGCCAATTATAAATATCACTTCATTTTTTTCTATCTCCTTTATTGAATTTGTCATTGCTCCTGAGCCGAATATGGTGGCCAGACTGGCCACTGTGGGTGCATGTCAGAGCCTGGCACAGTGATCAACATTATTTGTACCGATAACCGCCCTCATAAACTTCTGGAATAGATAATTTTCTTCTGTGGTACATCTTGCTGAGCTAAGTCCTGCAATTGCATCAGGACCGTAATTTTTTTTAATTCTAAGTAATTCCCTGGCAGCGTAATCAAGGGCATCATCCCAGGATACTTCAATAAAATCAGAGCCTTTTCTTATAAGGGGTTTTTTAAGTCTTTCAGGCGATGAGATAAATTCATAGGCAAAACGCCCCTTAATGCAGAGAAGCCCTTCATTTGGTATGGAGTCTTCCTTTGAGGTTATCCTTATAACCTCATTATCTTTGATGTGAAGGGTTATATTACAGCCAACACCGCAGTAAGGGCAGACTGTATCAACCTTTCGTACATTCCAGTACCTTCCCTTTCTCAGCCATTCTTTACCTACGAGGGCGCCTGTTGGACAGACCATTACACACTGTCCGCAGAATTCGCAGTTTAGGTCATCCTCAAAAGGAGGGCATACCTTTGTACTGAATCCCTTATAGGCGAAATCTATTGCTCCCACACCCTGAATTTCATCACATATCTTTACACATCTTCCACATAGAATACATTTCTCCATGTCCCTTTCTATGAAAGGATTGTTATCTTTTCTGGTATAGATTCTTCTTTCTCCACGAAAGACAGGGATTCTAATTTCATATTTGTATGCGAGTTCCTGGAGTTCACATTCACCTGTTTTCTGGCAGGTCATGCAGTCATAGGGATGATCACTGAGTATTAAATCAATAAGGTCCCTCCTTAATTCTTCTATATAGGGTGAGTTTGTTACGACCTCCATGTTTTCCTCAACCAAAGTAATACAGGATGGTAAAACATTACCGTTTGCTTCAACTATACAAACCCTGCAGGCACCGGAGGGTGTTATTTTAGGATGGTAACATAAAGCAGGTATATAGATTCCTAGTTTTTTTGCTGCCTCAAGTATGGTGGTACCTTCTGGTACTGTTATTTTCTTGCCGTCAATGCTAAGGCTTACCATTTAAAACCTCCAGTTACTGCCTTTTGACTGCATTGAATTTGCAAACCTTAAAACAGGCTCCACACTTTATACATAAAGGCGAATCAATTTTATGGGGCTTTTTTCTTTCTCCATATATTGCCTCTGACGGACAGACCTTCTTGCACAGTCCACAGCCTTTACAGATTTCTTCGATAATAGAGAATGTGATAAGGGCTGTACAGACACCGGCAGGACATTTTTTATCCTTTATATGAGTAATATATTCATCTCTGAAGTGATTAAAGCTTGTTATAAAAGGATTTGGAGCTGTCTTTCCCAGTCCGCAGAGTGAGGTTGTGCTTAATAATCTGCTCAGTCTTAACAGTGTTTCAAGATCTGTTTCCTTCCCCTTTCCTTCAGTTATCCTGTTTAAGAGTTCATACATCCTTTTTGTGCCAATCCTGCATGGTGTACATTTACCACAGGATTCTTTCTGGAGGAAATCAAGAAAGAATTTTGTTATGGAAACAATACAATCATCCTCGTCAAAAACTGTGATGCCACCAGAACCAACGATTGTACCAACCTTATGGAGATTTTCATAGGTTAATCCCATATCAAGCATTGAAGCTGGAATCAGTCCTCCTGATGGCCCTCCTATCTGGACAGCCTTAAATTTTCTGTTCCCCTCTATCCCCCCACCGATATCATAAATAATCTCCTTCAATGTCATACCCATGGGGATTTCTATCAAACCGTTGTTCTTAACCTTTCCTGATAGTGTGAAGACCTTTGTTCCCTTACTATCTGGGGTTCCTATTGATGAGAACCATTTAGCACCCTTACCAATTATTAATGGTATATTTGAAAGTGTTTCAGCATTATTTATAACAGTAGGTTTACCCCATAAACCCTTTTCAGCAGGATAGGGTGGTCTGAATCTTGGTGTTGCCCTTTTTCCCTCAATGGATTCAAGAAGTGCGGTTTCTTCACCACATATGAAGGCCTCTGTTCCGAAACTGAATTCTATATCAAAATTAAAATCTGTTCCAAATATATTTTTACCTATAAATCCGTATTCCCTTGCCTGAGCTATTGCTTTCTGTAATCTTTTAACAGCAAGATGGTATCTTTCCCTTATAAATATATATCCTTTCTCCGAACCTATGGCGTATCCACCAATTAAGAGTCCTTCTATGATGGAATGGGGATTTCCTTCAGCTAACGGTCTATTAACTTCACCAACATTGCAGATAATGTATTTAGGATAAGCCTTCTGCTGTCTGCAGATGTCCCATTTTTTACCTGTGGGAAAACCGCTTCCACCCCTTCCCCTCAGGCCTGAGTCTATTATCTTTTTTATAACCTCTTCTGGTGTTAACCTTGTTATAGCCCTTTTTGCCGATTTATAACCTTTTATGTTTAAGTAATCCTCTATTGATTCAGGGTCTATCTGCCCGCAGGGTTCAAGGACGATTTTTAGCTGTTTATCGTGAAAGGACTGATAATCCTTATTAACGGTCCATTCTGATACAGTTCTTCCATTGATAATGTGTTCTTCAATTATTCTTTCCACCATATGGGGTGTAACGGACTGGTAGGTTATTTTCTGGTCATCAATAATGATATCCACAAGTACATCTTTTGAACAGAAACCTCTGCATCCCACACCCTTTATCTTGCATGTTTGACCGAGTTCTGCTATAAGGTCGGCTCTGTTAAGGTGCTGCTTAAAAGCCATTAGAACATCCTCTCCTCCAGAGGCCTTACCCGAGGTTCCAAGACATACTCTTATTTCTATGTTTTTTTTATTCATATTCAAATCCTGTAAATTCATCTTCTCTTTTATAACCAGTAATAATCTTTTTTATCTCTTCTCCGTTCATCTTTCCGTAAACCCTGTCATTAACTATAACAACAGGTGCAATGTTACAGGCACCTACACAAGTTGCTTTTTGGACCGTAAAAGTAAGATCAGAAGTTGTATCTTCCCCATCTCCTAGGGAAAGGTTTGTTTTTAGGACATCTAACAAATGATTAGCACCCTTGATGTGACATGCAGCACCGCAACACACTGTGATTATATTTTTACCCTTTGGTTTTAGATAAAATTTCGGATAAAATGTAATAACTCCATAGAATTTGCTGGCAGGTATATCAAGTTTTTTAGAAAACCAGAAAACCACATCTTTAGGGATGTAACCATAAATATCTTGGATTCTCTGAAGAAGGCCTATTAGATTGTATTGATTTTTCCTGAATTCTGTCAGTAATTTTTCAAGAATTTTTTCCATCTGCTATTATAAACTAAATAAAAAAACCTTGTAAAATTTTAAAAACTTATAAAATTATTATCTTTTTTTGTTGTTACTTAAATAAACAATAGGTGTTACTTTTAAAAAAGCATTATAAAAGTACTGAGAATTCAATATTTTTTATTTCTTAGTTGGAAGGTCTTTATCTCAGCGTTCTAAGTCTAGCGATTTCTTCTTGATAGCCATATATATGGGCACCGGCGCTGTAGGCATATATGGGGCCATTCTGTAATCCTATTTCCTGGCAGACATACTGTTTGAGCAGTTCAATCCCGCCAAGATTTGTTGGAAATCCTGCCCATAAATCCCAGGATCTGAAATAGGCTGTTACCGTAAGGATGAGATTTCCATGTACAGGTATTACCTTGAAGTCTAGAAGCCTTAAACATGGAGGGTCAAGCTTTCCATCCTTTCCATAACATATATCAAGGTCTTCAGGTGTACCTATCTCAAGCACTGCCTGGTTGGTAAGTGGAGTCCTTTTTAAAATCTCAATAACCCTTTCAAGCTGGGTACCTCCTCTTGGCATCCTTGCCTGGATTCTTGAGGCATATCTGTAGGTCTCATTTTCTGATAGTTCAGGATTCATAAGATAATTGGCAAAGTAGTCTTCTATATATTCCATTGAGGTCGGAGCAGGAATACCTAGATGAGCAGGAATTACAGGAACCATATCCTTATCTGGATGTTCTATAAACACTGCTATGCCAGGATACTGGAGTCTGTATTGTTCTTTTTCAAAAGAGCCTTTTTGGATATCCTGTCTGTATGCATGATCAAAGAGATTATAAATAACCTGAAACCAGGCATCTGAAATAGTCTTTGCATGAATGCATAGAGGTGTCATAAAATAACTACCTTTCTTGCAACATCTACAACTTTCTTTGCTCCATCTATTGCACTAAGTGCATTCTCTTCTGAGTATTCTTCTGAGGTATAAAATCTATATTACCATAAAAAGCAAGTTCCCTTTCTCTTCTGAACCACTTGGATATTTCTGCAATGTCTGGAAGATGTGTCCGGATGTCTAAAGGAAATTTATCTCTCTGTTCAAGAATCATCATTCCAATATCATGCCACTTTAACGGATTCCCTAACTGTCTGAGCATGGCCTTCTGTGCGAGCTCTACCATTTCCTGTGCTTCCCTAATGATATTTGAGTAGTGCTTTTTTAAGATAAAACTCGAGAACCTCAAATCTTGTTTGAGCCTTGAGCATGTAATCTCTTGGAGGCTGATTTTAGTCATAATTCTATTAAATCTATGTATTTATAGTCAGGTTTAAGTTCCCAGTAATATCCGCCTTTGAAAGGATAGCTATGTCAGAGTCCGGCCTGACAGTATCCCTTGCAACTGAACCGAAAAAAGCATTTGTTACCAGCCTTTCTAAATAATAGTTGATGGTCAATCCTTCAAGCTTTTCTATCAGATCGTAGAATTCTTCTCTGTAAGGCATTGTTGTATTTTAACAGGTAAGATGGAGACATATCACTGTTTTTCTGGACCTGTCCCTTTCGTTATAAAATTCTACTGCCTCGGGTGTCTTTTTTATAACCACATCCATGCCCTGCGCCAAGAGAGTTTTTATAAGTTCTTCCGGCACCTTCATAACTCCATTATAGCCTGTACCAATTATTAATAAATCTGGTTTTTCCTTTATAACCTCTTCAATATCATCAAGGTGCAGAAGATGACCTTCCTTCCGCCACCAATAAGGATTGATTCTGTCAGGAAAAATTATTATATCTGTCGTGTATGTCTTGCCATTTATGATAATTCTGCCAAAGGAATAATGTTCTATAACCATGTATTATTATATAACGTTTTATAAAAAGATTATCAGTGGATCCTTTATCAAATATCAACAAGTAACTGTGGGTTTTCTTTAATAATATCAAAAAATTTCCTTACCACCTCAGGATCAAATTGTCCGCCTGTTTGTTTCTCTATCTCTTTAAGGGTTTCTTCCAGTGTAAGGGCTGGTCTGTAAGGTCTATCACTCGTCATTGCCTCAAAGGCATCGACAAGTGATATTATCCTTGCTTTTATGTCAATATCCTCTCCTTCGATGCCTTCGGGATAGCCCTTACCATCATACCTCTCGTGATGCTGAAGAATTACTTTTTTAAGGTCATGAAATAGCATTCCATCAAAAAGCTCAGCTCCCTTTATTGGATGCATTCTGAGAATATCAAATTCCTCAGAAGTCAGCGGTCCCTTTTTATTAAATATCCTGTAGGGAATCCTGAGTTTTCCTATGTCTGAGAGTGCCGATGCCTGTTCAAGAATTTCAAGATCCTTTGAGAGCAGACCGAGCCTTTTGCCTAATTCAACAGAAAGTATTTTCAATCTCTTGCTCCTTCCCTTTCTGTAAAACCTATTTTCTTCAAGCACGTCACCTATTAAGGTTTCCACCACATAGGTATAACCCTTTGTAACTCTCTCGAAACTCTGAATGTTTTTAAAGATACCTGATAGATGATTTGAAAATACTGTCATCATCTCCACATCATGATGGCTGAAGGTTTCACCGGGAACTCCTTCAACCATTACCCCTCCTATTAATGACTCTTTCAAGCTCACAGGAATTACCATAACCTGTCTCCCTGAAGCGGGATGGATATCCAGAATAGGAAGGCCATTTTTCAGGATTCTGAACAGCAGGTCTTTATCTTCTCCGGATATTTCAGGATTGAAACCATAATTTCTTATATAATTATAGGTAAAATCACTGCTATTTTTTCTTATATATATAATACCTCGCTCAGCTGAAATGATATCTACTATATACTTTATAAAACTTTTTGTTATTTCTTCCATTTCTCTTCGCTCACAGAGACTTACTGTTATGTCTCCTGTCCTTTTCAATCTGCCGATATTTATTTCCATTAAATTGAGTCTTTTCTTAGTCTCTTGACTCAAGAGATGTAGTGCCTTATTCGTTGATTCAAGTTCTTTTAGAGAATACCGGAGTTCTCTGTTCATTTCTTCAAGTTTTTCCTTATATCTCATCTCAGCCCTGAGTTCAGATATTTCCTCTTGCAGATTCCTCTTTAATATCATTAGATTTTTGAATTTATGTATCAGATCTTTGACTTTGACTGAAAGCTCCTCCATCTCATCATCTCTCTCTTTTGTTGTATGTTCCATGAGATCGGGATCATTAAGCATAAAGAGAATTTTTTTGAGGGGATCTAATAATAATCGGTTAACTATTACTGAAGTCAGAATAAGGGCTGTTAAAAACACTAAAATACCTGATATAGCCCATATCCTTTTAAGTCTTTCCATAGCAATAATAATTTCTGAGAGGTCGTACTTTATTTCTATAATACCCAGTATCTTTCTGTCACCGTGGCAGGACTGGCATGGTGGAGAAGATTCAATTGGTTTCAGATAATAGAGCCTGTCCTGAAACATTTTTTTTTGCTGGATATAATCCGCTGACATCAGTCCTACCTCTACTGTTCTCATGGATTTGAGTATAATGCCTTTTTCGTCAAGTATCCTAAGCGAGAGGATGTTATCCATAGTGCTATAATCTCCAATTATGGAATTAATAGCTTCAGGTTTTCCAGTGAGCATAGTAGTTTCAATGTCTCTCTGAAAGAGAGAAACAATCCTTTGCATATCTTTATTCTTTTGTTCTTCTTGATTTTTCTTAAGGAAGTGATTATAGATAGATATATTTAGCATGTGGGAGGCTATTATAATTATGCTGAATAGTGATAATAATTTAATTCTTAAGGTCATTATTCCTCCGTTAAGATTTTAGCAAAAAATGGTTCTCTTTTTAAAGCATACAAAACTCTTTTTAAGTAATACGGTCATTTGTTCTTCAGTGGTTTAAATTAAAAAAATATTGCAGAGTAAAATCAAGAAAAAATCCATAATATGTTAAAATAATCTCTATGAAAAGATTACCTGAATGGATTAAGGGACATAAATTGAATTTAAATCATGAAACCAGAAAGAGGTTGAAACAATATAGACTTCATACCGTCTGCGAGGAGGCAAAGTGCCCCAACAGACAGGAATGTTTCTCAAAACCAACTGCAACATTTCTGATCCTCGGTCCATACTGTACAAGAAATTGCGGTTTCTGCTCTGTAAACCATATGAAGGGTCCTCTCCGCGTTGATTTTGATGAACCAAGGAGAATAGCCCTTGCTGCGAGGGAGTTAGGCCTCAGACATGTGGTTATTACATCAGTTACAAGGGATGACCTTCCCGATGGGGGAGCATCTCATTTTGTTAAGGTTATAAAAAAAGTAAGGGAGGTCTTGCCTTTTACAACAGTTGAGGCTCTTATACCTGATTTTAACGGAAATCTTGATGCATTGGAATCCGTACTGGAGGTAAGGCCTGATGTGCTTAATCATAATGTTGAGACAGTTCCTTCTTTATATAAAAAGGTAAGACCCGGAGCCTCCTTTGAGAGATCTCTCATAATTTTAAAAAAGGCAAAGGAGATGAGACCGGATATCCTGACAAAATCTGGTCTGATGCTCGGTCTTGGTGAGAGTCTGGATGAGGTTATTGAGGTCCTAAGAATGCTTAGGTCCGTGAATTGTGATATTGTCACTATAGGTCAGTATTTGAGACCTGCAAAAGAGAATCTTCCTGTTGTAAAATATATCTCGCCGTATGTATTTAGAGAGCTTGGCAATCTCGCAAAAAAGATGGGCTTCAGGCAAGTTATTTCAGGTCCCCTGGCCAGGAGTTCAATGAATGCTGAAGAGGTCATGAATAAAGTTCTTAATTAAAGAATAATATAAGAGTAATGGAGTGTAAATATGAAGAAGGTTGAATGCAGGATTACAAGCAGGATTGACAGACTGCCTCCTTATGTCTTTGCTGTTGTGAATAATCTGAAGATGCAGGCAAGAAAACAGGGTGAGGATATCATAGACCTCGGGATGGGTAATCCTGATATGCCAGCACCTCCCCATGTTATTGAAAAACTCTGTGAGGCTGCAAAGAATCCAAAGAATCACAGATATTCTGCATCCCGTGGTATCACACAGCTGAGAATGGCTATATGTGAATGGTACAAGAGGCGTTTTGATGTTGACCTTGATCCAGAGACAGAGGCTGTTGTAACCATAGGCTCAAAGGAAGGCCTGTCCCATCTTGCTTTAGCCCTTATAGAACCTGGAGATGTTGCATTGACCCCAACTCCAGCATATCCGATTCATCCTTACAGTGTAATAATTGCTGGAGGAGAGGTGAGGAGCGTACCCATAGGTTATGGAATAGACTTTTTTGCTGAGATTGAAAAGGCCTTTAAAACATCATGGCCAAGGCCGAAGCTGCTTATAATAAATTTCCCCCATAATCCTACAACCCTTGTGGTTGAGGGTCTTGCTTTCTTCAAGAAAATTGTAGATTTTGCAAAGGAAAACAATATAATGGTAATACATGATTTTGCTTACGCAGACCTGGTCTATGATGGATATAAGGCTCCCAGTTTTCTACAGGTACCAGGTGCAAAGGATGTGGGTGTTGAGTTCTTTTCAATGACAAAGAGCTACTCAATGGCCGGCTGGAGGGTTGGATTCTGCGTTGGAAATAAAGATATAGTAGGAGTGCTTACAAGGATAAAGAGTTATCTCGATTATGGAATGTTTCAGCCAATACAGATAGCTGCAATAGTGGCACTGAGGGGTCCTCAAGATTGTGTGGAACAATACAGAAAAACCTACGAATCGAGAAGGGATGTACTTGTCCAGGGACTCCAGAAGATTGGCTGGTACGTTGAACCTCCTAAGGCAACCATGTTTGTCTGGGCAGAGATTCCTGATCCTTTTAAAAAGATGGGTTCACTGGAATTTGCAAAATTCCTTCTTAAGGAGGCAAAGGTTGCTGTTTCCCCTGGAATTGGATTTGGAGAAGGTGGAGATCATTATGTAAGATTTGCCCTTGTAGAAAATGAACATAGAATCAGACAGGCAGTAAGGGGAATTAAAAAAGCACTATCTCTTGGAAGCTGATATGGCAGGAATAGGAATAATAGGTTTCGGCACCGTTGGCACAGGCACAGTAAAGATTTTACTTGAGAAAAGAGAACTCATAAAAAAAAGAACGGGCCTTGAGTTAAAGATCATTAAGATTGCTGACCTTGATATAACAAGAGACAGGGGAGTAAAGCTTCCTGAAGGAATACTCACCACTGATGTCTCAGAGGTGATAGATAATCCATCAGTAGATATTGTGGTTGAGCTTATCGGTGGACTCAGACCTGCCAAGGATTTTATCCTGAGGGCAATAAGGAACAAAAAACATGTTATAACTGCAAACAAGGCCCTTCTTGCAGAGGATGGAGAAGAGATATTCAGCGAGGCAAGAAGAATGGGTGTTATGATAGGATTTGAGGCATCAGTTGGGGGAGGAATTCCTATTATAAAAGTAATAAAGGAAGGTCTTGCTGCTAATAAATTTTTATCCATTTATGGAATAATAAATGGCACCTCAAACTATATTCTTACAAAGATGGCCTCTGAAAAGATATCCTTTGAGCAGGCACTTAGAGAGGCACAGAGACTGGGCTATGCAGAGGCTGACCCTACTCTTGATGTAGAAGGGATAGACGCTGCTCACAAACTCGCAATACTTTCATCCCTTGCCTTTGGAATACCGCTTTCTTATAGAAAGATATACAGGGAAGGAATCACCGGTATCACCCCACTTGATATAGAGTTTGCAGGAGAGTTAGGCTACAGGATCAAACTCCTTGCTATTGCAAAACTTACAGATGGAGAACTGGAGCTAAGGGTTAATCCAACAATGGTTCCTGAAGATTATCTCATATCAAAGGTTGAGGGGGTTTTTAATGCAATATATGTAGAAGGAGACGCTGTTGGTCCAACCCTTTATTATGGAAGAGGAGCAGGAGATATGCCCACAGGAAGTGCGGTTGTGAGCGATATAATTGATATAGCTAAGAAGATTAACTGTCCTGAGAACATTCCAGTTGGTATAGATTACAGTAATATTAATATTAAGGATATAGGAACTATAATGAGTATGTATTATTTTAGATTTACAGCAATTGACAGGCCTGGTGTTCTTTCAAAGATATCGGGAATCCTTGGGGAACATAATATCAGCATTGCCTCTGTTATTCAGAAGGGAAGGCGTGTCGGTGGTGCAGTGCCTCTTGTTATTCTCACCCATATGGCAAAAGAGCAGGATGTAAAGATGGCTCTCTCGGAGATTGATACTCTGCCTGTTGTTGCTGACCGGAGTTTTTTCCTCAGGGTTGAAGGTAAGGAAGAAGATATTATAAAATAAATTTTTCGGAGGTACGAGGTTGGAGCCAGACAGAAAAATAAATATTAAAGGTCTTGTCTGTCCCCATACCTTNGTTAAGGCAAAACATGAAATAGAAGATATGGAAGGTAGGTCAGGTACTAAAGATACTTCTTGATTATGAGGAGGCGTCAAGGAGTATCCTTGAATCAATGAAAGATCATGGGCATAAGTTTCTTAGGTTGAAAAGATAAATGATAGGGACTGGATTATAAAGGTGAAAAAGGAGAAGGATTGATGGATTTCACAGAGGAGCAGCTTCAGAGATACTCAAGACATATAATCCTTCCAGAGGTAGGAGGAAAGGGCCAGAAGAAACTCCTAAATGCAAAGGTCTTTCTTGTTGGTGCAGGAGGACTTGGCTGCCCTGTAGGTTATTATCTAACAGCTGCTGGCGTAGGTACTATCGGGATCATAGATAATGACAATGTAGAGCTAAGTAATCTCCAAAGGCAGATAGCCCATAGTGTTCATACCCTTGGAATGCCAAAGGTTGAATCAGCAAAGAAGACCTTTGAGGCCCTCAACCCTGATGTAAATATTATTGCAATAAAAGAAAGGATAACAAAGGATAACATAATTGACTTTATCCGGGATTATGATATTGTTGTTGATGGAAGTGATAATTTCCCCACACGCTATCTAGTAAATGATGCCTGTGTAATGCTAGGAAAGCCACTTGTAAGTGGAGCAATCCTGAGATTTGAGGGGCAGGTTACAACCATAATCCCGAAGGAAGGTCATTGTTACAGATGCCTGTTTGAAGAGCCTCCACCGCCTGGTCTTGTACCTACCTGTCAGGAAGCAGGTGTGCTCGGAATCCTTCCAGGTGTGATCGGAGCTTTACAGGCTACCGAGGTTATAAAAATTATACTTGGTAAAGGAGAAATTCTTAAAAATGAGCTTCTCATTTATAATGCGCTGAATACCACTTTCAGAAAGGTAAAGGTTAAGAGAAATCCTGATTGTCCTGTCTGCAGTGACAATCCCAGGATAAAAGAGCTAATAGATTATACAGAAGGATATTGTGCTATCAGATAGGCTCTTTATCAGTCCCCTGGTTTTCATAGAGATGATAGAACATTCAAAAGAGGTTTTTCCAGAAGAGGCCTGTGGCATACTTGCAGGAAGTGCAAACAGGATAAATTATATATTTAAGATGGCAAATGTAGAACATTCTCCTGTTAGTTATCTTATGGATTCAAAAGAACAGTTCATGGTTATGAAGGAGATAAGGCAGAAGGGCCTTGAGATGCTGGGAATCTATCATTCCCATACATCAAGCGATGCCTATCCATCGGGTAAGGATATAGCCCTTGCCTTTTATGATGTTGCTTATGTGATTATTAGCCTTATGCATGAAAATCCTGTGGTAAGGGCTTTCAGGATTCAGGAGCAAAAGTGGTTTAAAGAGATTGAGCTTATTATAGGGTAGCTCTTGGTAAGATTATTTTATTAAAATAATAAAAACCTGGAGGTAAGAAATGGGTTATGTTCAGGGTTTAAAATGCCGGGAGTGCGGAAGAGAATATCCGGTCGAACCCATTTATGTCTGTGAATTCTGTTTCGGACCCCTTGAGGTTATATACGATTATAAAAAAATTGCAAAGGTTCTTACAAAAAGAAAGATACAGCAGAGGGGCAAGAATCTCTGGAGATATAAAGAATTATTACCTGTTGAAGGAGAGCCTGTTGCTGGAATAAATGCTGGCTTTACACCTCTTGTAAAGGCTGAGAGACTCGGTGAGGCCCTGGGAGTAAAGGAGCTTTATATAAAGGACGACACTGTAGCCCATCCAACCCTTTCATTTAAAGACAGGGTTGTTTCTGTTGCCCTCACAAAAGCAAGGGAATTCGGATTTGATACAGTTGCCTGCGCTTCTACAGGAAATCTTGCCCATTCTGTATCTGCTCAGGGAGCCATGGCTGGATTCAGGAGATTTGTCTTCATACCAGCAAGCCTCGAGCCAAGCAAGATAATAGCCTCTCTTGTTTATGAACCGAATGTCGTTGCTGTTGATGGAAACTATGATGATGTTAATAGACTATGCAGTGAAATAGCTAATAAATACAGATGGGCCTTTGTGAATATAAACATAAGACCTTACTATGCAGAGGGTTCTAAGACTCATGGTTTTGAGATAGTTGAGCAGCTAGGATGGAGGACTCCAGACAATGTTGTTATACCATGCGCCAGTGGCTCACTGCTTACAAAGATATGGAAGAGCTTCAAGGAATTTAAAGAGATAGGTATTATAAAAGAAGTAAAAACAAAGGTTTTTGGTGCCCAGGCAACTGGATGCAGTCCAATAATAACTGCTCTTAAACAGGGTGTGGATGTAATAAGACCTGTAAAACCGAATACTATAGCAAAGTCTCTTGCGATTGGAAATCCTGCTGATGGTTTTTATGCCCTCCAGACAATAAGGGAAAGCGGTGGCTTTGGTGCTGATGTAAGTGATGAAGAAATTATTGAGGCTATGAAACTTCTTGCAAAGACAGAAGGCATATTTGCAGAAACAGCTGGTGGTGTTACAGTGGCTGCTGCTAAAAAACTGATAAAGGATGGCTATATAAGGCCTGATGAAGTAACTGTTATATGCATAACAGGTAATGGTCTCAAGACACAGGAGGCTTTAAATGGAAAGGTGCCTTCACCCCATTATATAAAGCCTTCCTTAGCCTCTTTTGAAGAGGTAATGAAGAATAAAGGACTTCTCTAAGGAGGTTATTTTAATGGCAGTAAAGGTAAAGATACCAACCCCGCTTCAGAGACTAACAAATGGTAAGGATGAGGTTGAGGGAAAGGCAGGTACCATTATAGACCTCATCACTGACCTTGATAAGAGATATCCTGGACTCATGGAGAGGATTGCAGAAGGTGGAAAGATCAGGAGATTTGTAAATATCTACGTGAATGAAGAAGATATCAGGTTCTTGCAGGCTGAAAATACAGTTGTTAAGGATGGGGATGAGGTATCCATAGTGCCTGCAATTGCAGGAGGTCAAAGGAGGTTAATGTGAAAAAGAGAGTCAAGCTTACCTTTCCACAGCATCTCATTAAGGAGCCTGTTCTTTTCAGGATGGCTAAGACCTATGATGTAATGCCAAATATCAGAAGGGCACGGGTAACTGAGACAGTAGGCGAGATGGTGCTTGAGCTTGAAGGAACTGAAGAGAATTTAGAAAAGGGTATTCAGTCCCTTAGGGAGCAGGGTGTTGAGGTAGAACTAATAGAGGGTGAGTTTCTGGAGTGAACATGTCTTTAAAACTTGAAAGAATTGATACCTGGCAGGGTATCATTCAAAGGTACAGGGGATTTTTACCTGTTACTGAATCAACCCCTGTTGTAACCCTTAATGAGGGTAATACACCTTTATTAAGAAGCCATAATTTAACAAGAAAACTCGGTATAGATTTTGAGCTTTACTTTAAGTTTGATGGTGCAAATCCCACAGGTTCTTTTAAAGATCGTGGCATGACCCTGGCTATATCTAAGGCGCTGGAGTCTGGCTCAAAGGCTGTAATATGCGCATCTACAGGAAATACTTCAGCCTCAGCAGCAGCCTATGCGGCAAGGGCTGGTATAAAGGCAATTGTAATAATACCTGCTGGAAAGATTGCCCTTGGAAAGTTATCTCAGGCACTAATACATGATGCGGTTGTACTGCAAATAGATGGAAATTTTGATAAAGCCCTAAGCATAGTAAGGGAACTGGTTCAGAGATTTCCCATTACACTTGTTAACTCATTGAATCCCTATAGACTTGAAGGTCAGAAAACAGCAGCCTTTGAGGTATGTGACCAGCTTGGTTTTGCTCCAGATTATCATGCCCTTCCAGTTGGAAATGCTGGAAATATAACTGCCTACTGGAGGGGATATAAGGTTTATAAAGAAAAGGGCCTAATAGATTCTCTTCCAAAGATGCTCGGGTTTCAGGCAGCTGGCGCGGCACCTCTTGTACTTGGAAGGCCTGTTGAAAATCCTGAAACCATTGCAACAGCCATAAGAATCGGTAAACCTGCAAGCTGGGAAGGTGCTATTCAGGCAAGGGATGAATCGGGCGGGAGGATAGAGGCTGTTACTGATGAGGAGATTCTCCAGGCCTACAGACTCATTGCTTCTACAGAAGGTATTTTTTGTGAACCTGCTTCTGCTGCCTCAGTTGCAGGAGTTATCAAACTCTGGAAAGAAGGATACTTTAAAAAAGGCTCATCAGTTGTATGTACTCTCACAGGTCATGGATTAAAGGATCCTGATACTGTATTTAAGGTTACAAAAGAACCACTCAAGATAAAGGCAGAACTTTCCGAGATTGAAAAATTTATAGAGGATAAATTATGAAATACATAATAATTGTACCTGATGGAATGGCAGACAGACCTTTAAAAGAGCTGGGTGGTAAGACCCCTCTTATGGTTGCCTTCACACCAAATATGGACAGGCTTGCCTCTGAAGGCATTGTAGGAACTGTAAGGACAATACCCGAAGGCCTCTATCCAGGCTCTGATGTAGCCAATCTGAGCATAATGGGATATGATCCAAGAAAGTATTACACTGGCAGGGCGCCTCTTGAGGCAGCAAGTATTGGAGTTAATCTCACAGAGGAAGATGTGGCTTACAGATGCAATCTTGTTACCCTTCAGTTCAATAAAGATAAAACTCGAGCGATAATGGATGACTACAGCGCGGGTCATATTACAACAGACGAGGCAAGGGAGCTTATAAGGGCAATAAATGAAGTCCTTTCAAATGACTCAATATCCTTTTATCCAGGAGTTAGCTACAGGCATCTTATGGTCTGGAAAAAAGGCATAGGAGAATGTGATTGTACACCACCCCATGACATTATAGGTAAGGAAATAACAGATTATCTCCCTTCTGGAAAGGCTGATGAAACCCTGAGGTCTTTGATGCTCAGGTCTGTATCTATCCTTGAGTCTCATCCTGTAAACAGGTCAAGGATTCAGAGAGGTTTAAAACCTGCAAACAGCATATGGCTCTGGGGACAGGGCAAAAGACCGAAGATGCCTACTTTTATGGAAAAATACGGTATTAAAGGTTCATTGATCTCAGCAGTTGATCTTACAAAGGGATTGGGCATCTATGCAGGTCTCAGGATAATAAATGTACCCGGTGCTACTGGCTATATAGATACAAATTATGCTGGCAAGGCTGAATACGGGATAAACAGTTTAAGGGATAATGACCTTGTCTATATTCATATAGAGGCACCTGATGAGGCATCCCATGAAGGTAGTATTGAAAAAAAGATAAAGGCAATAGAGGACATAGATGCCCTCGTGATTGGCACAGTCCTGAGGATGCTTAAATCCTTTGAAGAATACAGGATACTCATCCTTCCAGACCATGCCACACCAATATCAGTAAGAACACATACTGAAGAACCTGTTCCTTTTATACTCTATGATAGTAGAAAAAGGGCTGGCAAACAACTGAAATTTGATGAGTCATTAAGAGATCTGAAGGAGATTATAAGAATTGATGAAGGCTATAAATTAATGGACTACTTTATAAGAGATCAGCTTTAGAAGCAATTTTATATAAATCTGATCTTACCTTCCAATCAGCAATACAGGCATGATGACGTTACATATGCAAAGGCTTAATAATTTACCCTCTTGAAAGAGGGCAGTTACAAAAAGGCAGAATACCAGAAAGAGATTTACCTGGCAAGGGAGGAGTATTTGCTCCTTTAAATTTAAGTCTATATGCATATGCAAGTAATAATCCTCTGATATATATTGATCCTGAAGGAAATAAGAGGGTTGCACTATATGATAAGGATTTTGAAACACAGGCAGTAGCTCAGATTGAAGAATGGTCTAAGCAATATCCTGAAGAGACCATATGGGCTAAGCAGGTAGAAAGCATAGAAGATTTTAAG
>JAOACK010000025.1 GCA_026417875.1 Thermodesulfovibrionales bacterium
CCTGGAGACAATGTGAACATCACAGTTGAGCTTATAGCACCCATAGCCCTTGAGAAGGAGCTGAGGTTTGCCATAAGGGAAGGTGGAAGGACAGTGGGTGCAGGAGTAGTAACGGAGATACTGGAATAGGTAAAAAATGAATCAAAAGATTAGGATAAAACTTAAGGCCTACGATCACAGACTCCTTGATCAGTCTGTGAAAGAGATAGTGGAAACTGCCCAGAGAACGGGTGCTCGTGTAGCAGGTCCTGTACCACTTCCTACAAAGATAAGCAGGGTTACTGTTCTCAGGTCTCCACATATTGATAAAAAGTCCAGAGAGCAGTTTGAGATAAGAACTCATAAAAGACTTCTTGATATATACGATCCAACACCTCAGACGGTTGATGCTTTAATGAAACTTGAACTGGCTGCAGGTGTTGATGTGGAGATAAAACTATGACAGGAATACTTGGTAAAAAAATAGGAATGACCCAGATCTTTTCTGAAGATGGCGTGGCTATACCTGTGACTATCATTCAAGCAGGTCCATGTCCTGTTATTGAACTAAAGATACCAGAAAGGGATGGCTATGAGGCTGTAAAGATATGTTTTGATGAGATCACGAAGATTAAAAATGTTACAAAACCTGTTCTTGGAATATTTAAAAAAGCAGGATTGAAGCCTCACAGGATAATCAGGGAATTCAGGATGACAGGACTTAAGGTTGGAGATCTCATCACTGTTGAGAGATTTAAAAAAGGAGACAGGGTTGATGTCAGCGGCATATCAAAAGGAAAAGGGTTCCAGGGAATAATGAAGAGATGCAGGGCCCATGGTGGACCAGGTTCTCACGGTTCAATGTTTAACAGGGCACCTGGTTCAATTGGTTCGAGTTCCTTTCCATCAAGGGTATGGAAGAATAAAAGTATGCCTGGTCACATGGGTGCTGAAAGGGTAACGGTCAAAAATCTTACAGTTATTGAAGTTATGCCTGAGAAGAATCTTTTGCTTGTAAAAGGTGCTGTGCCCGGCGCCTATGGAAGTTATGTGGAAATAAGAAAGGAAGATTAATAAGAAAGGAAGATTAATATGGAGATAGAGATCAGGGACATAAACAATGCAGTTGTAGGAAAATACACTACAGATAAGTTTGACCTGACATCAGTGAAAAAAGAGGTGATTCACCAGGCAGTGGTCAATTATCTTGCCAACCAGCGACAGGGAACACATTCAACAAAGACAAGGGGCGAAGTGCGTGGAGGTGGAAGAAAACCCTGGAGGCAGAAGCATACTGGTAGAGCTAGACAGGGAAGTATAAGATCTCCTTTATGGGTTGGAGGTGGCATTGTTTTTGGACCAAAACCAAGGGATTATTACTATGAGCTTCCCAAAAAATTAAAAAGGGTTGCCCTTAAAGAAGCTATCGAGGGCAAGATCAGTGATAATGAACTTATTTTAATAGACAATATAAAACTTGAAAAACCAAAAACAAAAGATATGGTAACCATTTTGAAGAGACTGGGAATTGATGGAAGTGTATTAATAATCGCACCTGAGAAGGATGATAATCTGATCCTTTCTTCAAGAAATATACCCGGAGTTACAGTAAGAAGGGTTGCTGATGTTAATGCCTATGATATAGTTAGCCATGACAGAGTCATTATCTTTAAAGAGGCAATGAGTAAACTGGAGGCTGAAAGGATATGAACCTTACAATATACGATGTAATAAAAAGACCGCTCTTTACTGAAAAAGGTCATTTCCTCAAGGAAAGAGAAAATAAGATATTACTTGAGGTTCATCCTGATGCAAACAAGATAATGATTAAGCAGGCAGTGGAAGAACTTTTCAAGGTTAAGGTTGAGAAGGTAAATATAATAAATACCAAGGGAAAAAAAAGAAGACGCGGCCGCTATGAGGGCTTTACCTCAGGGATAAAAAAGGCAATAATCACATTAAAGCCTGGAGAAAAACTTGATTTCATTGAAGGAGCGTGATGCCTGATGGGAATAAAGATTTATAAGCCCACGTCACCTGGAAGAAGGTTTATGACAACTCCGGACTTCAGCGAGATCACAGCTGAAGAGCCTTACAAACCCCTTACTGTTCCCTTTAAGAAGACAGGCGGAAGAAATCACTTTGGTAGGGTGACAGCCTGGCACAGAGGTGGAGGTAATAAGAGACTCTACAGGATAATAGATTTTAAAAGGGATAAATTCGGTATCCCTGCAAAAGTGGAAACCATTGAATACGATCCCAATAGATCAGCCAGGATTGCCCTTTTAAAATATGCCGACGGAGAAAGAAGGTATATCCTTGCACCTTTGGGTCTTAAAGTTGGAGATGAGGTAATTTCAGGTACGGGTGTAGAGGTAAAGGCAGGTAATGCCATGCCTCTAAGTGAGATACCCCTTGGCACCTTTATTCATAATATAGAGCTCCGTCCTGGTGAGGGTGGAAAACTTGTAAGAGCAGCAGGCACAGCTGCCCAGCTGGTGGCAAAGGAAGATAAATACTGCCAGGTGAAGATGCCCTCAGGAGAGGTGAGGCTTATCCTTTCCAGCTGCATGGCTACTATTGGCCAGGTGAGCAATCCTGATCATGAAAATATATCAATTGGCAAGGCTGGCAGAAAGAGGTGGCTTGGCAGAAGACCCATTGTTAGAGGCGTGGCTATGAATCCAATTGATCACCCTCTTGGTGGAGGAGAAGGCAAGAGCTCGGGAGGAAGACCGGCTTGTACACCCTGGGGAAAACCAGAGGGTATCAAGACAAGAAGGAATAAAAAAACAGACAGGTTTATTATAAAGAGGCGAAAATAAATATGCCGAAAAGGGTTATCGGGAAAGAATCAGACTACCGGCTACTGACTTCAGATTATTCTATGAGGAGGCATTATGCCCAGGTCGCTTAAAAAGGGTCCTTTTGTTGATCCAAAACTAATGAAAAAAGTTCTGAGCATGATTGAAAGTGGCGATAAAAAGATCATAAAGACATGGTCAAGGAGATCTACTATTGTACCTGAGTTTATTGGCTTTACCTTTGCTGTCCATAATGGAAGGAAATTTATACCGGTCTACGTAACAGAAAATATGGTTGGCCATAAACTAGGTGAGTTTGCGCCAACAAGGACATTCAAAGGCCATGCAGGCTCAGAAAAGTCTGAGAAGAAGGGATAAGAGATGGAGGTAAAGGCAATCGCAAGATATATAAGGGTAACTCCAAGAAAGGCAAGGAGGGTTCTTGACCTTATCCGGGGAAAACGTGCTGGAGAGGCAGTGGTTGCACTCAGATTCATGCCTTACAGGGCTGCAAGATATGTAGAGAAGGTTCTCAAGTCTGCAATGGCAAATGCACTCCAGAAATCACCTAATCTTGATGTGGATTCTCTGAGGATTTCACATGCAGTTGCTGATCAGGGACCTGTAATGAAGAGAATTGAACCAAGGGCTATGGGAAGGGCAAATATTATAAGAAAAAAGACATGCCATATAACTATAGTGCTTGCTTCAAAGGAAAAAAAGGAGGTATAGATTGGGACAGAAGGTTCATCCTTTTGCAAACAGGATAGGTATAATCAGGACATGGGATTCGAGATGGTTTGCCCGCAAGGCAAAGGACTTTTCCCATTTTCTTTATGAAGATGTAAATATCAGAAAGAGTCTGAAACAGAGGCTGTATCATGCTGGTGTCTCAAAGATAGAGATAGAGCGCATAGGTCAGAAGATGAGAATAACCATTCATACGGCAAGACCTGGAATCATAATAGGAAAGAAGGGTGCTGAGGTGGACAGACTCAAAAAGGAACTTGAGGCTCTCACAGGAAGACAGGTAAATATTGACATAAAAGAGATAAGAAAACCCGAGATTGACGCTCAGCTTGTGGCAGAAAATATAGCACTTCAGCTTGAAAAGAGAGTCTCTTTCAGAAGGGCAATGAAAAAAGCAGTATCAAGCGCTCTCAGATTTGGTGCCCTGGGTGTTAAGGTAGCCTGTTCTGGAAGACTTGCAGGAGCCGAGATAGCAAGGACTGAATGGTACAGAGAAGGAAGGGTTCCCCTTCATACCTTCAGGGCTGATATAGATTATGGATTTGCCGAAGCAAGGACTACCTACGGAAAGATAGGGGTCAAGGTCTGGATATACAAAGGCGATATCTTGCCAGAAAAGCCGGGAGTTCAATCAAGTCCTGAGGCTCTAACACAGTAAAAGAGAGGTACCGAATATGTTAATGCCTAAAAAGGTTAAATACAGAAAGATGCAGAAGGGCAGGATGCATGGAAAGGCATACAGGGGTAGTTCTATAGCCTTTGGAGAATACGGACTTAAGGCACTCGAGCCTGGCTGGATTTCGAGCAGACAGATAGAGGCTGCAAGGGTGGCAATTCAGAGGCATCTCAAAAGAGGTGGAAAGCTCTGGATAAGGATATTTCCTGATAAGCCAATAACAAAGAAACCGGCTGAGACAAGAATGGGTAAAGGAAAAGGAAATCCTGAATACTGGGTTGCGGTTGTAAAGCCAGGAAGGATACTTTATGAAATAGGAGGAGTGAGTGAAGAAGTGGCCGTGGAAGCTATGAGGCTTGCCTCTTATAAACTTCCGGTAGCAACAAAAATTGTTAAAAGGGAGGAGGTCTTTGGATGAAGGCTTCCAGGTTAAGGGAACTCACTGTGGATGAACTCAGGCAAAAAGAGGCGGAATTGAGAAAGGAACTCTTTCACCTGCGGATTCAGAAGGCTACTGGTGACATACAGAATCCCAACAGGATCAAGGAAGTTAAGAGGGATATAGCAAGGATTCTTACCATAATTACAGAAAAAAAGAAGAAATCTTAAAGGATGGATATATATGGCTAAGAAGATATTTACAGGAAGGGTTGTAAGTGACAAAATGGACAAGACCGTGGTTGTTGAGGTTACAAGGCTTGTCCAGCATCCTCTATATAAGAAGACTGTAAAATACAGGAAGAAATTCATGGCTCATGATGAGGAAAACAGGTGCAGGGTTGGTGATATTGTTTCAATTATAGAATCAAGGCCTCTAAGCAAGAGGAAGAGATGGGTGGTACTTGATATTGTAAAGAAGGCTGCAGAAGGCGCTGAGCTAAAAGGTTCAGGTGATGAGGTTCTGACTGATGATCTGAAGAAGGAGGCGAGATAAGATGATTCAGCTAAGGACAATACTTGAGGTTGCCGATAACTCAGGAGCAAAGAAGGTTCAATGTATAAAGGTCCTCGGCGGTTTTCATAAAAAATATGCACGCCTGGGGGATGTTATAGTTGTAAGTGTCAAGGAGGCTCTTCCTGATAGCAATATAAAAAAGGGTGATAAAGCAAAAGCTGTCGTGGTCAGGACAAAAAAGGAGACCAGAAGACCCGATGGAACCTATATCCGTTTTGATCAGAATGCAGTTGTTCTTATAAATGCCCAGGGTGAGCCAATAGGTACGAGGATATTCGGTCCGGTGGCAAGAGAGCTCAGGTGGAAGGAATTTACAAAGATAATATCCCTCGCACCGGAGGTTCTGTAGGAGGAAGTATGTCTTTAAGGATAAAAAAGAATGACAATGTGATGGTCATATCGGGTAAATATAAAGGAAAGACTGGAAGGGTTATAAAGGTAATGCCTTCTGAAGAGAAGGTGATAGTGGAAAAGATTAATATTGTAAAGAGACATATGAAACCCAGTAAGAAGTATGCGCAGGGAGGCATTATTGAAAAAGAAGCACCTCTCCATATCTCGAAGGTTATGCTCCTGTGTCCTAAGTGTGATAAACCGACAAGAATAGGAGCTACCATACTTGCTGATGGTAATAAGGTGAGGGTCTGCAAGAAGTGCAAGGAGGTAATAGATACATAATGTTACCGAGGCTGAAAGAAAAATACATAAAGGAAGTAATACCCTTAATGATGAAGGAGTTCTCCTATAACAATGTTATGCAAGTCCCGAGACTTACAAAGGTAGTGATAAATGTGGGACTGGGAGAGGCTATTCAGAATATAAAGCTCCTTGAGACAGTCCAGAAGGAGATAGCACAGATTACAGGACAGAGACCTGTTCAGACAAGGGCAAAAAAGGCAATAGCAGCCTTCAAATTACGAAAAGGAGTTCCCATAGGCTGTAAGGTAACACTCAGGGGTGACAGGATGTATGAATTCCTGGACAGACTGATCAATCTTGCCCTTCCGAGAATAAGGGATTTTAAAGGAGTTCCTCTGAGAAGTTTTGATGGTCATGGTAATTATACACTTGGAATAAAAGAGCAGCTTATTTTTCCAGAAATAGATGCAGATAAGGTTGATTTTATCTACGGTATGGATATAACAATAGGCACAACAGCTCGTTCAGATGAAGAGGCAATGGCATTGTTGAGGCATCTTGGTATGCCTTTCAGAAAAGGTGTTAAGAAATAAAGGAGACAGAGATGGCAAGGGTTTGTATGATTGAAAAGTCTAAGAGGCCGCCGAAGTTCAGTACAAGGCAGAGGAATAGATGTAAAGTATGCGGAAGACCGAGGGCTTATTTAAGAAGATTTGGTCTCTGCAGAATCTGTTTCAGAGAAATGGCACACCGGGGTCTTATACCTGGTGTGAGAAAGGCAAGCTGGTAATCAGAGGTGAAGAATGCTTAGTGATCCTATAGCAGACATGCTCACAAGAATCAGAAATGCCATTATGATAAAGGCAGATAAGGTTGATGTACCTGCCTCAAGGCTCAAGCTCGAGATAGCAAAGATAATGAAAGAAGGCGGGTTTATTAGGGGATACAAGATAATAAAGGATAAGAGGCAGGGTGTACTTCGCATATCCCTTAAATACTCAGATGGCCAGAGCGCAATAAATGGTCTTAAAAGAGTGAGCAAACCTGGAAGGCGGGTATATGTTGGAGTTGAGGAGATTCCCCGAGTAATGGGCGGAGTGGGAATGGCGATCTTGACCACGCCAAAAGGTGTAATGTCTGACAGGAAATGCCGTGAGTTAAGAGTAGGTGGAGAGATTATCTGTTATATATGGTAAAAGGAGTTTGAGAAATGTCAAGAATAGGTAAAAAGCCTGTAGAGATACCAAAGGGTGTTGAGGTAAAGATTGACAGAAATTTTATTACAGCAAAGGGTCCAAAGGGAACCCTTACAGTAGAGATACATCCTAGGATAAAGGTCTCTATTGAAGATGGAAAGATTATCCTAAAAAGACCTACAGACGAAAAACAGGACAGGGCACTACATGGTACCATGAGGGCACTTGTAGCCAATATGATTCACGGTGTGTCACAGGGTTATGAAAGGGTACTGGAGATATTCGGAGTGGGTTACAGAGCTCAGCTTCAGGGAAACAGGCTTATATTCAGCCTTGGATATTCACATCCTGTAGAATTTCAATTACCGGAGGGAATAAAGGCTGCAGTAGATTCCAAGCAGACAACTATCACACTCAGTGGAGCTGATAAGGCACTTCTGGGGCAGATAGCAGCAAATATAAGGGCATTGAGACCACCCGATCCTTATAAGGGTAAAGGAATAAGATATGCTGGTGAACAGCTGAGACTTAAACCTGGCAAAGCTGGAAAGAAATAGGAGGTTCCCTTGGCAAAAATAAAAGGAAGAAAACTGAGACACGAAAGAATCAGAAAAAATATTTCCGGAACTTCTGAAAGACCAAGACTCTGTATTTATAAGAGTCTGAAATATATTTATGCCCAGATAATAGATGATACGAAGGGTCATACCCTTGTGAGCGCAACGACTCTGGAAAAGGAATTTTCAGAGCTCCGAAGCAGGGATACTATTGAGGCTGCAAAAAGGGTTGGTGAGTTGATTGCAAAGAGGGCACTTGAGAAAGGCATTAAAAAGGTAGTTTTCGACCGGAGCGGTTATCCTTATCATGGAAGGGTAGCTGCACTTGCTGATGCAGCACGGAACGCAGGACTTGAATTTTAAAAAGGAGGTTACCAAGGAGTGCCAAAATCCATAGTTGAGAGAATAACTCCAGAAGGAGAACTAAAGGACAAGATAGTTTATATAAACAGGGTTGCAAAGGTTGTAAAGGGAGGTAGAAGATTCTCATTCAGTGCTCTTGTGGTTGTTGGTGATGGAAATGGCGTAGTGGGAGCCGGTAAGGGAAAGGCTGCTGAGGTTCCTGATGCAATCAGAAAGGCAATAGAGCAGGCAAAAAAATCTCTTATCAAGATTCCTATTAAAAATGGCACTATCCCTTACCAGATTATAGGCAAATTTGGTGCTGTAAAGGTTGTAATGAATCCAGCACCAAAAGGAACAGGTATTATAGCAGGTGGTGGGGTAAGGGCAGTTTTTGAGGTTGCAGGTATTACGGATATAGTGGCAAAAGTCATTGGAAACCACAACGCCTTTAATACAGTCTGGGCTACTATGGAGGGCTTGAAGGAACTTAAGGACCCTGAGGCAGTTTTAAGAATCAGGGGAAAGATTGAAGAACCTCAGGAGGAGGTTAATACATGAAGAGACTGGCAATCACCCTAAAGAGAGGCTATCCCGGAGTGCCTGAGAAACACAGAAGGATACTTCAGGCCCTTGGTTTAAGAAAAAGGCACCAGACAGTTATAAAGGATGATGTTCCATCAATAAGAGGCATGGTATCAAAGGTAATTCATTTGGTTGATATAAAGGAGACAGTCCAATGAAGATAGAAGAGTTAAAGCCAGCTCCGGGAAGTAAAAAGAGAAAAAAAAGGGTTGGTCGTGGAATCGGCTCCGGTCATGGAAAGACATCAACAAGAGGCCATAAAGGACAGAAGGCCCGGTCAGGTGGGACAAAGGGTGCGGGTTTTGAGGGAGGCCAGATGCCCCTTCAGAGAAGACTTCCCAAAAGGGGATTCACCAATGCTCCTTTCAAAAAGGAATATGCAATTATTAATCTTAAAGATATTGAAAAATACGGTCTTTCTGAGGTGAGTCCAGAGGTGCTGCTTGAGAAGGGTATAATAAAGGACCTCAAGAGCGGACTGAAGGTACTTGGAGAGGGAGAGATTAAGAGACCTTTAAAGGTCAGGGCTCATGCATTCAGCGAATCTGCCCTTGAAAAACTTAAGGCTGTAGGCTCAACAGTTGAGGTAATTTCAAGTTGAGAATCCTGGAGGTTTTCCAGAATATATTCAAGATAGAGGAGCTGAAGAATCGCATAATCTTCACACTCCTCATGCTCATTGTCTATAGAATAGGAGCACACATCCCCACCCCTGGAATAAATGGTGAGGCACTGAGCAGATTTCTCATGGAGAGGGGTGGTGCACTTATGGGCTTTTTTGATATGTTTTCTGGAGGAGCACTTTCCAGGCTCACTATCTTTGCCCTTGGCATAATGCCATATATAAGTGCTTCAATTATACTTCAGCTTCTCACTGTAGTGATACCTGCTCTTGGAAGACTTGCAAAGGAAGGAGAATATGGAAGAAAGAAGATAGTCCGTTATACAAGATACGGCACAGTCATTATAAGTGCAATACAGTCCTTTTTTATAGCAATTGGACTTGAGACCATGTCCCAGGGAGAATTCATTACCAATCCTGGATGGGGTTTCAGACTCATGACCATGATAACCCTTACATCAGGTACTGCCTTTATTATGTGGCTTGGTGAACAGATAACAGAACGAGGTATAGGAAACGGTATTTCTTTAATAATCTTTGCAGGAATAGTAGCAAGAATGCCAAATGCAGTGATAAATACAATAAACCTTATACGCACAGGAGAGCTATCCCTGCTCTTTATGATATTCCTTGTACTCCTTATGGTTGCGGTTGTCGCAGGTATAATATATATTGAAAGGGGTCAGAGGAAGATTCCTGTACAGTATGCAAAGAGGGTTGTGGGAAGAAAGGTTTACGGAGGCCAGAGCACGCATCTGCCATTAAAGATTAATACATCAGGTGTAATACCTCCAATTTTTGCATCATCTATCATAATGTTTCCGGCAACGATTGCAGGGTTTGCAGGTATTCCCTGGATACAGGGTGTTGCAAAGCAGCTATCACCTGGAACAGTTATTTACACCATACTCTATGTTGGACTTATATTCTTTTTTGCTTATTTCTATACAGCTATTATATTCAATCCTGTGGATATAGCGGATAACCTGAAAAAATACGGTGGCTTTATTCCAGGGATAAGACCGGGACAGAAAACCTCAGAATATATATACAGGGTATTGAGCAGGCTTACCTTTGTGGGAGCGGCATATCTTTCGGTAATATGTGTTTTGCCAGAAATACTTATTCAGAAGGCTAATGTGCCCTTTTATTTCGGAGGAACATCTCTGTTGATTGTTGTTGGAGTGGCTCTTGACACTGTATCTCAGATTGAGGCACATCTGGTAACACGTTCCTATGAAGGATTCTTGAAAAAAGGAAGGATAAGAGGCAGGCGGGGCTAAAAAACTTTTACTTATTAGGGATCACTTTTACTATTTAATTTTTACGATAATAGATGTGATTATATTAAAATCACCTTATGAGATAAAAATGATTGAGAGGGCGTGTAGGATTGCAGCAGGTGCCCTTGAGATGCTTGCTAACGTTATAAAGCCTGGCGTAAAGACAAAGGAACTTGAAGAATACGCTGAGGCTTATATAAAGGCAAAAGGTGGTATTCCTGCCTTTAAGGGATACAGGGGATATCCAGCTAGCATATGTGTTTCTGTTAATAACCAGGTAGTACACGGAATTCCCTCACAGAGGGTTCTGAAGGACGGAGATATAGTAAGTATTGACTTAGGTGTTATATATGAAGGTTATTATGGAGATGCTGCAAGAAGCTATGGTGTTGGAAACATCGGAGAGCTGCAGAAAAAGCTTCTTGAGGTTACAGAGAGGGCACTTTATATTGGTATTGATAAAGCTAAGGCAGGCAACCGAGTGGGTGATATATCATCAGCAATACAGAATTATGTTGAATCCAATGGGTTTTCAGTTGTAAAGGCCTTTGTTGGTCACGGAATTGGAAAATATCTTCATGAAGAGCCTCAGGTGCCAAATTTTGGCAAACCGGGCAAGGGACCAAGACTGAAAGAGGGCATGACCATAGCAATAGAGCCCATGGTAAATACAGGTTCACCCGACGTAATGATCCTTGAAGATGGCTGGACTGCTGTCACAGTAGATGGTGGCTATTCAGCTCATTTTGAGCATACAGTTGTGATCACCAGAAATGGTGCTCAGATATTGACTAAATTGAATTAAAAAGGTATAATGCAAAGTTGCCCAAAGAAGAGAGCATAGAGGTCCAGGGAACAGTAGTTGAGGTCCTGCCTAATGCCATGTTCAGGGTAGAACTGGACAACGGCCAGGTAGTCCTGGCTTATATATCAGGAAAAATGCGAATGCATTTTATCAGGATTCTGCCCGGCGACAGGGTGCTTGTTGAACTCTCACCCTATGATCTTTCAAAGGGCAGAATCACATACAGATTTAAATAAAGGAGTTAATAATAATGAAGGTGAGAGCATCGGTAAAACCAATCTGTTCAAAATGCAAAATCATAAAACGCAAAGGCGTTATAAGAATTATATGCGAAAATCCTAAACATAAACAGAGACAGGGCTGAGAGGTGGAAAAATGGCAAGAATAGCAGGTGTCGATCTACCAAAAAATGAAAGGGTGGAGATTGCCCTAACTAGGATATTTGGTATTGGCAGGTCTCTTTCAAACAAGATCCTTCATGAAACCGGTGTTAACCCCAATACCAGGGTAAAGGACCTTAAGGATGATGAGATAGTGAAGATAAGGTCTGTTATAGAGAAGGATTATAAGGTTGAAGGGGAACTGAGAAGAGAGATTGCAATGAATATAAAGAAACTTATAGATATAAACTGTTACAGGGGTATAAGGCACAAACTCGGCTTACCTGTATGGGGTCAGAGGACAAGGACAAATGCAAGAACCCGCAAGGGGCCAAGACGTGCCGCAGTAGGTAAAAAGAAGGAGGCTTAAAAATGGCGCAGAAAAAAAGGGGAACAAAAAAAGAAAAGAAACATATAACAACAGGGATTGCCCATATACAGGCAACATTTAACAATACAATAGTTACCATTACAGACCAGAATGGAAATGTTCTTACCTGGGCTTCAGCAGGGAGTCTTGGTTTTAAGGGTTCAAGAAAGGGTACGCCCTATGCTGCTCAGATGGCTGCTGAGGCCGCTGCAAAAAAAGCAATGGATATGGGAGTGAGGCAGGTTGATGTGATGGTGAAAGGTCCCGGAGCAGGAAGGGAATCGGCAATAAGGGCTATTCAAGCTGCAGGACTTGATATAAATCTTATCAAGGATGTAACACCTGTACCTCATAATGGTTGCAGACCTCCCAAGAGGAGAAGAGTTTAAGATTAAAAGATAAAAAGGAGGATAGAAAATAGATGGCAAGATATACAGGACCGGTATGCAGGCTTTGTAGAAGGGAGGGAGAGAAACTCTTTCTTAAAGCTGACAGATGCTATACTGATAAATGTGCCATAGAGAGGAGAAAATATCCACCGGGTCAGCACTGGCAGAACAGGCCGAAGCCTTCAGATTACGGTCTTCAGCTCAGAGAGAAACAGAAGTTAAAAAGAATATACGGAGTTCTTGAGAGGCAGTTCCGGAGATATTTTGAGATTGCCTCAAAGAAAAAGGGTGTAACGGGAGAGGCCCTCTTACAGCTCCTTGAGCTCAGGCTTGACAATACTGTCTATAGACTCGGCTTTGCATCAGGTATAAGGAGTGCCAGACAGCTTGTAAGTCACGGTCATGTTCTTGTTAATGGTAGAAAGGTAAATATTCCATCTTATAATCTCAGACCAGGAGATGTTGTTGAGATTAGGGAACAGAGTAGGAGTATTGAGAGCATTCGTGAGAGCCTTGAAAAGGCAGAACACAGAGGTATTCCTTCATGGCTTGAGCTTGATAAGGATAATATGAGAGGAAAGGTACTCCGTGTTCCTTCAAGAGAAGAGATACCTGTAAGCGCTCGTGAACAGCTGGTAGTAGAGCTGTATTCAAAATAGTAAGACCTTTAGTCTGGAGGTTCAGAAACCTTCTGAACTTCCATGCTTTTCATTTTTCCAAAAAAGAAGGAGGTTTTATGAATTTAAGGAAAAAGGGTTTTCAACTTCCTCAGAAAATAAAATTTGATGAAGATACATTGAGTCCGACATTCGGAAGGCTTGTTGCAGAGCCCTTTGAAAGAGGCTATGGCATTACTGTTGGAAATGCCCTGAGGAGAGTACTTCTTTCATCCATAACAGGAGCTGCAGTAACTGCTATTAAGATAAAGGGAGTGCTTCATGAATTTTCTTCCATTGATGGCGTCAAAGAAGATGTGGTTGATATTATCTTGAATGTAAAGAAAATAAGGCTGAGGATACACGGTGATGGCAAAAAGACAGGTACGATTGCTGAAAAAGGTCCAAAGGTTGTTAAGGCTGGTGATATAAAGGTTGATGGTTCTGTTGAAATTTTGAATCCAGATCTTACCCTTGCAACACTTGATAAAGGAGCCACACTTGAAATGGAACTCTTCATGGGTACAGGAAAGGGATATGTTCCTGCTGAGGTTAACAAGGAAGCAGATTATCCAATAGGTGTTATAGCTGTTGATTCTCTCTTCAGCCCTGTAAAAAAGGTCAATTTCTGGGTGGAAAAGGCAAGAGTTGGAAGATCAACAGATTATGACAAGCTCATAATGGAGATAACTACTGATGGAAGCGTGACACCTGAGAGGGCAATTTCTGAGGCAGCAGGTATACTCGTTGAACATTTTGACCTCTTCATACTTGAGGAGGACGCAATATACCCGATGGAAGAAAGGGCAGGTACAAACTCCCAGACTGGAACTGCAACAGTAAACGAGAATCTTCTTAAGAGTATAGATGAGCTTGAGCTTTCTGTGAGAGCTCACAACTGCCTCAAGAATGCAAATATTCAAACAATAGCTGACCTTGTCCAGAAGACGGAACAGGAGATGTTAAAAACCAAAAATTTCGGCAGAAAATCTCTTAATGAAATTAAGACTATCTTAAGGAGCATGGGTCTTGATTTTGGTATGAAGATTGATATGGAGGCCCTCAAGGCACTTGAGAGAGGAGGTAAGACAAATGCGCCATAGAGTAGACGGAAGACTCTTTGGAAGACCGGCAAATCAGAGGAAAGCACTTCTCAGAAACCTTGTTGCATCCTTAATAGAACACCAGAGGATAGAGACCACCATACCAAAGGCAAAGGAAGCAAAGAGGATAGCGGAAAGGCTTGTGAGCCTTGCAATTAAAGGTGACCTCGCATCAAGGAGGCTTGCCATGACCTACCTTCCGAATAGAGAACTGGTAAGCCACCTTTTCAGTGAAATAGCTCCAAGATTTGCTGGAAGAAACGGTGGCTATCTCAGGATAGTGAGGACAAGGAGGAGAGTGAATGACAGGTCTGAGCTGGCGGTACTTGAATTCGTAGATTATGAAGATATCAAAAAGAAAGAGTCAGAAAAAACAAAGGCAAAAGAGGAGAAGAAATGAGTGATTTACTTATTGTAATAATTGCACTGGTAGTTTATCTATTGCTTCAGTTTATGATATTTCCAAAACTCGGGGTTCCCACCTGAGGTGTTTCTAAGAAGGGTTCTGAGAATCCGAAAAAAAACTGCTCTATTCCTCAGAAAAAATAAATTCTAGGGCATCAGTTCTTTCTTTAACAAATTTGAGGATGTCCTTTTCTCTTTCTTTCAACTTAAAGAGCTCATCGCTTATATTAAGCGATGCAAGGATCGCTGCCTTAAGTGGTGGCATATTTGGAGAATTCTTAAGAATCTCTCTTATCCTTGAATCTACAAATCTGGCAAGTTCATTCATGTATTCTGGCGATGCATCTCCCTTCAGTAGATATTTCTGTCCCAGTATATAGACCTCTGTGCTCTTCATATATCAAGCTCCTCTATCTCCCGCATAATCTGTTCAATCTCCTTTTTGAGATAAAGTCTTTCAGTTCTTAGACCTTCGATCTCCGAAGACTGCTTTTTTACAATTGCTTCAAGCTCCTGTACCCTTTTTGAAAGCTGCTGATTTTCAGCCTTCAGTGTCTTTGCCCTTGCAATCAATTTTGAGATACGCTCCCCGAATTCCTTTAACCCAGCATCTTCAATATTATTCTGGGGTCTCACGTCTCCTTCCTCAAATAATCCTTTCTTCATGTTCATAAAATACCAGAAGAACAGAGGTTCTTGCAAGTTTTTAATGGACTGAATTGTACTGATAGAAATCTAAAGATATTCCATACAATTGCCTTTAAAAAAGGAGGTCTTTACAGACTGAATTAAATGGAGAAACAGAGCACATTACGGTTATAATAACCTATGGGTGTATTCATCAATTATACTTTAGAACCATGCACTAAGGGGAGGATAAGTGCTGTCACAGTTATAATTGCTTTCATGTGCCTCTTTTTTATTGAGGACTCTCTGGCAGAAGATATAATCGCTCCTGTCTGTCCTGATCAAAGTGGTCTTTCTGAAAGGCTTGAACTATCAATACACTATTTTCAGTCTTCTGAATTCCAAAGGGCAGCAGATTTATTGAAAGACCTTGAGACCTGCCCTGATACTTCTTCCATTACTGACCTCCTGCTTTTTTTAAGAGGAGAAGTCCTCATGGCTCTGTCGCCACAGGAGGCGAGAGTTGCTTATGAGAAAGTGCTCGAACTCTGTAGATTAAGACACTGTTCACCCCTGATTATCAAAAAAGCAAGATACAGACTAGTTGAAATTTCCCTTTTAAATAATAGTGAGTATGGAATCAGCCAGCTTGAAGGATATGTGGAGGCCTATCCTGAAGAAGACCATGCAAGTTATCTTCTCGCTTATTTAAAAGAGAGGGAGGGAAAGGATGCAATAAATATCTATAAAAGGCTCTATATAAAAAACAGTCCCTTTTCTGAACTTTTTAAGGATAGAATAAACCTTAATATGCTTACCCATGAAGAATTTGAAGAAAAGATAAAAGGTCTTATCAGACTTGTCAGATATGATGAGGCTGAGAAATCAATCCTCGAAAGACTTAAGACTGAAGGAGACCGTTTAAAGATAGAGTCTTTAAGAAAACTTCTCGGAAATGTTTATTTTAAAAAGAAAAAATATAAAGAGTCAGCAGAGGAATTCTCCTTTTCGAAAGAATACTATCTTCTAGGTATTTCCTATCTAAGGTCAGGTGACTATGAAAAGGCAAAAAAGGTAATAGAGAAACTTGTTAATTCAGGAGACAGAAGAGTCATACCGGTTGCCGTAGCCTATGCGAGGACTTTAAGAGATAAAGGAGATTACAGTGGCTCCCTTGATTATCTCAAGAAGATTTTAAAATACTTTCCCTTTGATTCAGAACAGATTCAGTGGGCGATTGCATGGATTCATTACAGGACAGGAAATTATAATGAGGCAAAGAGGATACTAACCTTGCTTCAGGAAAAATATAATAAAGCTCGTTATACCTACTGGCTTTTGAGAATAGCTGAACTCAGTAACCAGAAAGTAGAAGGTCTTAGCAGTACAGCAGAACAGTCCTCTGCTAATGATATTTATCATAGCTACAGAAAGCTCATGGAACAGGAAAGTGGGTTTTATAGCCTTCTGGCAAGACAGAGATATGAAAAAAAGTATACAGAAATAAAAAGTGCAAAGGTTGAGTCTTTAGATTTACAGACCATGGCAGCCTCCTTTATTTCAGAAAATAACGGTTTTAAACCTCCTGATACCGTAAACAGGAGATTTTCTTTATTTCTGAAACTCGGATTTAAGGAAGAACTTGCAGATGAAATTGGAGCACTCCTTAAGAATTGCATTAAGACTCCCCAGCCCCTGGAATTTCCAATGACATTACAGGAGATGTCATCAAGGTCAGATAATAGCGTAATCCTCAGGATCTCCTATCCTGAGCAAAGAGATTGTAGGGAAATACTCAGAGCAGCAGGTCTTTTCTTTTACACCTCAGGTCAGTACCACAGGGCAGTTGGCCTTTATTCAAGATTAAAAACACTTCCAGAGATGAAGGAGAGGATTGATGAGAGATTCCTCTATCCTATTGTTTATCCTGATCTCATCTTAAAGATATCCAGGATTCACAGTATAGACCCTTACCTTCTTCTATCCATCATGCGTGAAGAAAGCAGATATAATCCCGATGCAATATCTCCTGCCGGTGCTGTAGGACTCATGCAGATAATGCCCTATACAGCAGAAAGGCTTCTGAGAACAGGTGCAGTAAAAAATAATCGTAATTCAAACCAGCTATTATATGATCCCGAATTCAATATCCAGCTTGGGGCACTCTATTTGAGGAAACTTTTAGATCAATATAAAGAGATTCCAGTTGCGATCGCTGCTTACAATGCTGGAGAGGCTGTTGTTGATTCATGGCTTAAGAATGGTTATTCATCAATGGATGAATTTATTGAAGACATACCCTATGGTGAGACCCAGAATTATGTCAAGAGGGTCCTTACCACTTATGAAATGTATTTAAGACTTTATGCACCAAAATAGTTTAAAAAATTGAAAATCTGAAGTTTTCTTAAAGCTAATTTATTTTTTATAAGATCATAAAGCATGGGCAGTAGTTGCCAATATTGCTGATCATAAAACCCTTGTTGCTTTGGCAGCTTTAAGGAGATTAGAAAGGATGTGATTAGCTGTCTCCTAAATTATCTGGCTTCTTCCTCCAATATCCCTTGATAGGCTCTAATCTTTAAGAGATTAAGGAAAAATATAACAGAATAAATTTAGGTCATCTTCTCTGTAAATAAGGCTCCCTAAGGACTGAGATTATTGATGTTCATATAACCGGCTAATTACTGCTGCGAATATTCTATCCGTACTTACTGTGTTATTAAAGCAACTTGTCCTTCTTCTTACTTCTTGCATCTTACTGCGGGGATGAGCCTCCCTCCACATCAATGTACATTGCTTCCATGCATTTGTCACCTCTGCTTGCCTTATTTACACCTACGAGGTGGCAATCTTTATCTCTTCCTAACTCTCATGCCCTTAATCCCTTCATCACTTAATTGCCAAAAATCCTTAAAACTCTTTTGATATTCCCTCCATAAATCTGTTAAACTTAGGTCAGTGAGTTCTTTCACTGCCATGGGGTGTGTCCTCCTTTCTTTGAGAAATTTATTGTTAATTATGGAGGATACACCCTTTTTTCTTTAATTTTAAATTTTACGCAGAAAATTTTACATTTCCTAGCTTATACACAAGGTTGACTTTTTATGATTCTTCATGCTTAAATAATTGAGGATAATAAGCCACGAAGGCTTAAAAGACCATGAAGGTCAGAGAAGCCTTTGTGGCTTTTTATTTTGCAATCTCAGGAGGTATTCATGAAAATTATATTTTCTCCTTTGAGACTGCCACTATTTTATCTCTTCGTGATTCTAAGCTCTACCTTAATCTTTTCATATGCCCGTGCCTATCATCCCCTTATAACGGATGACACAGGTACTCAGGGAAGTGGTAGGTTTCAGTATGAATTTCAGGTGGAATACGGTAGCGATAAAGAAGACGGAATAAAGACAGAGGAATTCACATTAAATAATACTTTAACATATGGATTAACAGATAACATTGATATATCTATTGCGGTCCCCTATATTTACTGGAAGGAAGAAAATGGTCAGACCATTGATGAGGAGGGATTTTCTGATTTAGAGCTCGGGATAAAATACAGATTTTATGAAAGGGAAGGATTAAAGATTGCCATTAAGACATCAATCACTATTCCATCAGGAGATGAAGAAAGGGGTCTTGGAACAGGTCGTTTTACCGGAAAGGCATTTCTTATAATTGACAGAGAATTTAAGGACTTAACACTCTTCTTTAATGCTGGATATATAAGAAATGAAAACAGGATTGGTGAAAGAGAAAATCTCTGGCATTTATCCGTGGCTGGTGAGTACAGGTTAAGAGAAGATTTCAAGATAGCAGCCAATGCTGGAGTGGAGGAAAATCCTGACAGTACATCAGATGAAAAGCCTGCTTTTTTATTAGGTGGTATTGTTTATTCAGTAACAGACACCTTTGACCTTTCAGGGGGTATCAAGGCAGGACTTACAGAGCCCGAGACAGACCTGAGCCTTTTGGCTGGGATAACATTGAGATTTTAAGGAGGTTTATTATGCATATACCTGATGGATATTTAAGTCCCCAGACCTACATACCTCTTTATGGTGCAAGCGCTCTGTTCTGGGCTATTGCAATTAAAAAGCTCAAGAGAGAACTATCAGAAAAACAGGTTCCCTATCTTGCCATGGCAGCTGCCTTTTCATTTCTTATCCAGATGTTTAATATTCCCATACCTGGTGGTACTACGGGTCATGCTGTAGGTGCCTCAATAACTGCTATACTTCTTGGGCCATGGTGTGCAGTAATTGCTGTGAGCACTGTACTAATAATACAGGCAATAGTCTTTGGTGATGGAGGTATTACAGCAATAGGGGCTAATTGTTTTAATATGGCTGTAGTGATTCCCTTTGTTTCTTACTGGGTATTCAGGGCTATTGCTGATAGCGAGAGAAAAAAAAGGATTTATATAGGTGCCTTTCTTTCAGGATATATAGGCCTTACAGCGGGTGCACTCCTTACAGCAATTGAATTTGGTATCCAGCCATTGATAGCTACAGACAAAGCTGGCAATCCCCTTTATGCACCCTACCCATTAAAGATTGCCGTCCCGGCAATGGCACTGGAGCATTTATTGTTATTCAGTATTATTGAAGGCCTTCTTACAATGGCTATTCTGAGATATTTTGTAAGGCATGAGCCCGGGCTTGTTTATAGCCTTAAAGGAGGTGTAGCATGAGTTCTTTCAAGAAAAGACTTTTAATTGGTTTATTTATTCTTGCCCTTTTGAGTCCACTGGGAATAATTCTACCTGAGGTCTTCAAGGCAGGTGATGCCTGGGGAGAATGGGATGTTGATGCATTAAAGGAGATGCTCGGTTTTATTCCTGAGGGAATGAGGAAACTTTCTGATCTCTGGAAGGCTCCTATACCTGATTATAATCTTGGAGGAGAAGAGGCCTCACTGCTAATTCAGGTCTTATCTTATATACTTTCTGGTATCCTTGGTATTTTGCTTGCTGGAGGAATTATATATATCTTTGGCAAAATGGCACGCAGGAGGAGGATTTGAGCTCAAAAGTAAGAACGAGCTTTATTGACAGGGGGATTCAGTCCATTGGTGAGCTGAAGGCCCTTCTGGGCGATGCACCAGCAGATAGTATTGCAAGACATATCAGGGCTGAGATTAAGGTGGTATTGGCCCTGCTCTTTATAATACTTACGAGTTTCATGAACCGGATTGAGCATTTATTATTCCTTTCTCTTGTTTTGCTATCGCTTTCAATCCCTTCAAGAGTTAAGAGTGAAGATTTTAAAAGACTTGTAATACTTACATTTTTCTTTGGATTTTTGCTCAGCCTTCCTGGAGCTCTTAATCTTCTTGTTAAAGGAGAGGTGGCTATAAGACTCTTAACACTAAAAAGATCCTATGATATATGGATATACCATATTCCCCAGGAGATAGGCTTTACACTTCAGGGTCTTGAGAGGACAGGAGTTCTCACCCTCAGGGTTTTTAATTCTCTGGCAAGTTCATTTATCCTTATCAGGACAACAACCTTTGAAGAACTTATGGTTGCTCTGAGAAGGTTCAGGATACCCTGGATATTCCTCATGATAGTAATGCTCTCCTATAGATATATACTTACCTTTTCAAAGGTTGTGGAGGATTTCTATCTCGCGAAAAAGGCAAGATTTGCTGGCAGACTTGATAAAACCATCATTCAGAACTGGATTGCTGGTAGGATTCATTTTCTTTTTAAGAAGACAATGGCACTGGCTGAGGAGCTCACCTTTGCAATGAAGGCAAGGGGCTCAGGAATAACAGGTATGAAGATAAAGAATCATACAATCCATGATGGACCTGATTTTAATAACTCTGATTGTATAAGAGTAGAAAGAGTAAATTACAGCTATACCCGGGACACTACTGCACTTATAGATATTTCTCTTGCAATTAATAAGGGTGATAGATACGCAATCCTGGGTGCAAATGGAAGCGGAAAATCAACACTTCTTAAGATAATGGCAGGTCTGCTCCATCCCTCTTCCGGAAAGGTATTTTTCAAAGGCAGAGAGGTGACTGAAAGTGCTCTACGGAAACCTGATTTTCTGCGAGAATTCCGGTCCTCTGTTGGATATGTTTTTCAGGATCCTGATGTGCAGCTTTTTTCAGCAAATGTGTATGAAGAGCTCATGTACGGACCTCTTCAGCTCGGACTTAATGAGGAAGAGGCAAGAGACAGGGCTGAAGAGGTTATGGAGATGCTCAAGATAAAGGGCCTTAAAGACAGACCTCCCTACATGCTATCAGGCGGTGAGAAAAAGAGGGTTGCCATAGGTTCTGTGCTGACCATGAACCCCGAGATACTTTTACTTGATGAGCCAACATCAGGCCTTGATCCTCGGACGCAGTGTTTTCTTGTCGAATTGCTTCTCCTGTTAAATGAGGCAGGAAAGACAATCGTGATAGCCACCCATGATCTGGCTCTGGTAGAGGAACTGCATTGCAAGGTAGCTGTTCTTTCTGAGGAGCACAGGATTGAGAAAACAGGTACTGCTGAGGATATTTTAAAGGATGAGGAATTGCTGCTTAAGGTCAACCTTGTCCATGAACATGTTCACCGCCACGGGTCTGTAGCACACAGACACATTCATTCCCATTATTTATTTCATAAACATTGAAAGGAGAAAAATAGATGGATGATCTCAAGANATTAAGACATCTTATACATCACTGGAAGGTACATAACAATGAACATGGAGATACATACAGAAAATGGGCAGAGAGAATAGAGAGTGCAGGGAATAAAGACCTTGCAGAGGCACTTAGATGCCTTTATGAAAAAACTAAGGAACTTGATGCCTGTTTTAAGAGAGCCGAGGAAGTGGCCAGTAGCTTATCACCGATGGACTGAGAAATATTTTGTGTAATAACCTGTCAGAAGACAGGACTTTTTAAAGGTATAAAAGGATTTTAAAAGCCATGAAGGCTGAGCACCATGAAGGTGCAGGCTCATGGCTTTTTCAATTTTTGAATTAAAAGATAATTCCAATCTGCTAAATAGAAATCCTTACAGGGAGAAAGATTTATGACCGGTATAACCTGTAAAAGAGTAGCGACAGTTAAGTTCTGGGATAGTTATGCAAAATGGTATAAACTCTGGATAGAACATAATGATTATCATGACAGTATCATCAAAACTCTTGCCATGATGGTTGAGCCAGGCTGGAAAGTGCTTGATATAGGAGCGGGGAATGGAATTCTTTCCTTGCCTCTCTGTGCTATAGGATGTGATGTTACAGCAGTTGAGCCTTCTACAGGTATGAGAAGTCTTCTTTATGAATGTGCCTTCAGCCGTGGAATTGACTGGCTTAAGATTGACGAACGAAGATGGGAGGATATACCTGTTTTTGAGCTTAAAGGTTATGATCTTGTAATTGCATGTAACAGCCTCCACCTTACAGAGATTGGCTTCATCCGCGCTTTTGAGAAGATTTTCCGTGCAGGCCCAAGACATGTTTTTCTCATCACAGAATTAAGTGATAAGATTAAGGTTAAATGGCAATACAGAGATTACCGTATAGCCTTTGCAAGATTTTATGAAACAGATAGCTCCTTTGCCTATCACAATCTCGATGAATGTCTTGAACACTGGACTCTCAAAAAGGGCAGACCCCTCAGTCAGGAAGAATTTGAAGAAATAACCTCAAAACTTGTTTATGAAAAAGAGCACTTGTGGCTTAAGGATAAAGCAATAGTTGGAATGTACTGGTGGAGGAAGGAAGTGGGATGCAAAGATTGATTTATGCTGGAAAATTAAGATTTCTGTTTACAGTTAGCAGAATTTTGTATAATATATAATATCGGCGGTGTAGCTCAGCTGGTCAGAGC
>JAOACK010000026.1 GCA_026417875.1 Thermodesulfovibrionales bacterium
GTCCTGGAGTCTGCATACACCTGCCTTTGTACAGGTCATGCAGTCAAGGGGATGCATGGATACAATCAGGTCTATAACGAATTTTCTAATCTCATCTATTTCTGGTGTTCTGGTCTTTACAACCATGCCATCCTTCACCTTCATGGTGCAGGCAATCATTGGGCCCTTTGTGCCTTCTATCTCTACCATACATAGTCTACAGGCACCTATTCCGCGCATGCCCTTCAGATAGCAGAGATTTGGTATATGAATACCTGCAATATCTGCTGCATCTATTAAGTTAATTCCCTCTGGAACCTGGATTTTTTTGCCATCAATTGTGATATTCACAAGGTTTGTCATCTATGCCTCCTTTATATTGATCATTTATAATATATATTATTTTTGAGCAAGGGTAAGACCCCTTTCAAATACTGCCTTGCTTTCGAGTACAATGGCTCCGGTTGGACAGACCTTTATACATTCTCCACACCTTGTGCACCTCTTCTGCCTTATCTCAAAGGGAAGATAGCCACTCAGGAAGGGCTTCTTCTTTTCCCCGAGTATGGCATTGAATTTACAGACATCCTGGCAGGCTCCGCATATTATGCAGAGCTCAGGTATTATCCTGTATCTTATGAGGCCCTTACACTCCATCTGAGGACATTCTGCCTGAATGTGAGCCTCAAAGACACCTGTATCAATCCATTCAAGAACAAATCTTGCTGTATCCTTCCCTTTCTTGCACATAGAGGCAACAAGCATGTATTTCATTATCATTTTCAGTGCTCTTATGTCTTGCTCTGAGCCTTCACCCATCTGGAGTCTTTCAAGCCTGAGCCTTGCCTCATAGGTACCCATCTCGCAGGGAAAACACCTTCCGCACATCGGACCATTAAGAAATTCAGTAATATAATAAAGGGATCTGCCCACAGGACATTTTATTGAAGCTTCAGCCTCCTTTTTAATATCCTCTACCTTTTTTTCTCTTACTTCCATGTTATTACCTCTCCACAGTTTGAAATTAATATATATGGTCTGCAAAGTAACATATTTCAGGCATAAGGTATTTAACTACATCTCTAAAAGAAATTACACCTGCAACCCTGCCCTCTCTCATTACAGGAAGATGTCTTATATTTTTCTGACACATTACACTTAGGACAACGTTAACATCTGTGCTCTCATCGAAGGTCACAGGATCAGGGGTCATCACCTCTGAAATAATTCCTGTCTCAAAGGAAATTTTTTTCGCATATAAATGAACCACATCTCTTTCTGTAAATATGCCTACAAGCTTCTCTCCATCCATAACGAGCACGTCTCCAATGTTTTTTTCAGCCATAAGCCTGATAGCATCTCCTATCCGTGTACCAGGACTTACAGAAACTATCTCCTTGTTCTTTTTTGCTACCAGAAGTTCTCTGAGCTTCATAGTTCCTCCTTTTACTTTACCTTTACACTGTCTTTTGCTTTTTCAATCTTTACCGCACCTATTGGACAGGCTAGATAACAGGCCCTGCACTTTGTACAGTAATCCTGGTCTATAAATAATCTGTCTCTGTAATCCTTTATTGCATCAAAGGCACAGGCTTTCTGGCAGAGACCACAGAGAAAACATTCCTCTCTATCAATAATATATACACCCAGTCCTTTACATTCCTTTGCTCTGCAGTATTTTTCAAAAATATGCTCCTCGTATTCTTCTCTAAAGTATTTTATTGTTGAAAGAACAGGATTGGGTGCGCTCTGACCAAGTCCGCACAGAGAGCTTTTCTGGATATGCCTTCCCAGTTCCTCAAGTCTTTCTATATCTCCTTTTTCTCCTCTGCCATTCGTGATACGCTCTAATATCTGCAACATCTGGTATGTACCTACCCTGCAGGGAGGACATTTTCCGCAGGATTCGGACTGGCAGAAAGAAAGAAAATATTTAGCTATATCAACCATACAGCTTTCCTCATCAAGTACTATCATTCCACCTGAACCCATCATTGAACCTGCTTTTGTTAGAGTATCAAAATCTACTGAGAGGTCAAGAAGGCTTTCGGGAAGGCATCCACCTGAAGGACCTCCTGTCTGGATTGCCTTGAATTTTTTATTTCCAATAATTCCTCCTCCAATATCATAAACAATCTCTCTGAGGGAAATACCCATCGGCACCTCAACAAGGCAGGAATTCTTAACCTTTCCTGCAAGGGCAAAGACCTTTGTTCCTGGAGAATCTTTTGTACCAATTGAGAGGAAATAATCAGCACCCCTTTCTATAATGATAGGGACATTGGCAAAGGTCTCAATATTGTTAAGATTTGTTGGATAACCCCACACTCCACCTCCTACATCTGATAATCTTGGTGGCCTCGGTCTTGGAAATCCCCTGTACCCCTCTATAGAGGCTATTAATGCTGTAGACTCTCCACAGACAAAGGCACCAGCACCCCTTCTTATCTCTATGTCAAAATTAAAACCTGTACCAAGTATATTTTCTCCCAGTAGTCCAAGCTCTCTTGCCTGAGAGATGGCTACACCTAGATTTTCTACTGCTACAGGATATTCATCCCTTACATAGATAAATCCATACTGGGCTCCTATTGCATAAGCGCATATTATCATTCCCTCTATAACGCTGTGAGGATTGCCTTCCATGATGGCTCTATCCATAAAGGCTCCGGGATCTCCTTCATCACCATTGGCAACCACAAATTTTATCTTGCTCTTTGAATTCTTAGTATGTCTCCACTTTTTGCCCGCAGGAAAGCCTGCTCCACCCCTTCCTCTGAGGTTTGCCCTGTCAATCTCATCAAGGACATCATCAGGAGTCATAAAAAAGAGAGCCTTTTCCAGTGCTGAATAACCATTAACCCTTATATAATCTTCTATTGACTTTGGGTCTATCAGACCATTATGGCGGAGTACCAGTCTTAACTGTTTTTTGTAAAGCGGAATATCCTCTATCCTTGCGATGGGTTCATGTAGTATGTCATCCCTGTATAAAAGAGGTCTGAAAAATGTTTTACCTTCTAGTGTATAACTCATTAGATTGGGTACAGTCTCAGGTCTCACCATGGTATAGAAAATTCCTGAAGGCTCTATCTTGAGATTTGGACTTTTTGAACACATTCCCCTGCAACCTGTAATTTTGACTTCAAAGTCCACACCTCTTTTCCTCGCCTCTTCAGTTATCCTGTCTGCTACCTTCAATGAACCAGATGCCCTGCAGGCACTACCTCCACATACAAGAAAGGTTAAAGCCTTCTTTGTTTTCTGCAAACTTTCTCTTAAATTTCTTAGCTCATCTAAATTTCTGAGCCTTTCCATATTTTCTCTTCCTTTTCTTTTTTTATCTTTACGGCATCTATCGGACAGGCTTCATAACAGGCCTTGCACTTAGTGCAGTAATCCTGGTCTATGAAATATCTATCTTTATACTCTTTAATCGCATCAAAGGCACAGGCTTCCTTACATAATCCGCAGAGGAAGCATTCTTTTTCATCTATTACATAAAGACCTATACCCCTGCATACCTTTGCCCTGCAGTATTTGTTAGTTATATGTTCCTCGTATTCTTCTCTAAAGTATTTTATCGTAGATAACACTGGATTGGGCGCTGTCTTTCCCAGTCCACATAGCGAGGCCTTTTTGACACTGTTGCCGAGTGATTCAAGCCTCTCTATATCACCGGGTTCACCTTCCCCTCTAACAATCCTTTCAAGAATCTGTAGCATCTGATAGGTACCTATTCTGCAGGGAGGACATTTTCCACAGGATTCCTGCTGAGTGAAGGATAGAAAGAACCTTGCCACTTCAACCATACAGTCTGTCTCATCCATAACCACTAGACCACCTGAACCCATCATAGAACCTATCTCAAAGAGTGAGTCAAAATCTATCTCTGTATCTATAAGATGAGCAGGTATACAGCCACCTGATGGTCCTCCTGTCTGAACCGCCTTGAGTTTTCTATCGTTCAATATACCTCCACCGATGTCATAGATTATCTCTCTGAGTGTAATACCCATTGGAATCTCGATAAGGCCTGTATTCTTAATCTTACCTGTGAGGGCAAAGACCTTCGTTCCCTTGCTTCCAGCCGTACCCATACTGGCATAGTTTTGACTTCCCACTCTGATAATATATGGAACATTGGCAAATGTCTCAACGTTATTAATGCAGGTGGGGTAGGACCATAGGCCTTTTTCTGCAGGAAATGGTGGTTTCTGACTGGGGAAACCCCTTTTACCTTCAATGGATGCAAGAAGAGCAGTCTCTTCACCACACACAAAAGCACCTGCTCCTTCCCTTATAAAAATATCGAAACTGAATCCAGAGTCGAGGATATTTTCACCCAGCAGTCCGAGCTCTCTTGCCTGATTTATCGCTATGTGTAAATTCTTAACCGCAAGTGGATATTCATGCCTCACATATATGAAGCCGTATTTTGCACCTACTGCATAGGCACATATCATCATTCCCTCTATCAGGGAATGGGGATCTCCTTCCATTATTGAACGATCCATGAAGGCTCCGGGATCTCCTTCATCACCATTCGCTACTACTAGCTTTATTAAAGAGGGTGCCTTTCTTACAACATCCCACTTAACTCCTGTAAGAAAGCCTGCACCTCCTCTGCCCCTCAATCCGGAATTCGTGATCTCCTCTATAATCTCTTCAGGTGTCATTGAAGAAATAGCCTTTGCAAAGGCCTCATAACCATTGTATTTAATGTACTGAAAGATATTACGGGGATCAATCCTCTCATTATTCCTGAGGACTATCCTCTTCTGTTTTTTATAAAAGGGAACTTCATCCATGTGAAATACAGGTTGGGTTAAGGTACTATCTCTGTAAAGGAGCTCTCTCACAGGGATATTACCCTTTAAAGTATAGTTTATAATTTTTGGAACATGCTCAGGGGTTATTCTCTGGTAAAAGTAACCCTGTGGATCTATCTGCATTAGAGGTCCTTTCTGACATAGTCCCTGACAGCCTGTTTTTACAATCTCAAGATCAATCTTATTTGCAGCACTCTCAGAGAGTATTGCTTCTATTACCCTGTGTGAACCCATTGCTGTACAGGCTGTTCCACAACATATTCTTACCCTGGGTTTTTCACTTGCACTGTCATGCTCCAGTTTTTCCCTGAGTTTTTTTAAATCTCCGATACTTCTCAATCTCTCCATTACTTACCTGCCTTAATGGCCTCAACTATTTCATCTACCTTTTTAGGGTCAACAGATCCTATAATCTCATTATTTAAGGTGATGACAGGTGCAAGACCGCAGCAGCCCACACAACCAACAGTCTCAAGCGTTACAGAAAGGTCGGGGGTTGTTTCACCTTCATCAACATGAAGTGTATCTTTTAATTTTTCAAGAACCTTTGATGCACCCCTTACATGACAGGCAGTTCCCATGCACACACAGACCACATTTTTTCCTCGGGGTTTAAAATAAAAATGTTTGTAAAAAGAGGCTGTGCTGTAAATATCAGCAAGGGGGATCTGTAGCTTTTTTGAGAGTTTTCGTAATACATCCTCAGGAAGATAATTGTACTCCTTCTGTATCTCCTGAAGGGCGTGTATAAGAAGCCCCCTTCTTTTCTGCTGGAGGGTTAGTATCTCAGCTGCACTCCTGTAAGAAGAATCAATTATTTCATCATTCAGCTCTTCTATTTTCATCTTACCTCCCTGTAGTGTCAGGCCATATGCTGACCTTTTTTCTTATTGTTACATATGGTTACACTATTACTTAGGGTAACGATTCTAAATATTTATTATTTTAGCACAAAAATTTAGTCTTTCATTATTTTTTTATTTTATAAGTTTATTACTCAACCTGGCTTTTTATTGACCTGGCAATTGAGAGACCTATACCAGAAACCTTGGCGAGTTCATTTAGGGAAGAGCTTTTGATGTGTTCCCTTGTTCTGAATCCAGCATTGTAAAGACTCCTTGCCCTTATTCTTCCTATACCTTTAAGGGTAATTAGTTCAAGGAGTTCTTCCTTTATACCATAACTCATTCTAAGCCTTAGTAAAGAAACAGGTTTTAAAAGATGCTTGAGGGAGAAGATCTTGGCAATCTCTTCTGCACAATAAAGGAGCCACTCTGCAAGCTCTACAATTGTATGAAGGTCTCCTGGACCTATGCTGTATTTAGAAGAGATCTCATCCTCTGTCTTTTCTTCTATCCAGTCAACAAGGCAGAGGGCTGTTTTCAGCTCAGAAAGAACCTGTTCAAAGGGATATTCTTCTGTATCGATCAGAAGCTCTTTCTCATATTTATAATAGGCATTAAGCATATCATCCATTTCTCTTTCCTTTACAGCAAGGTTCATCATATCAGGTGTATGGCATATAATATGAATAATAGAAATCAATCTCTTGGGCTTAGGACTCTTAAGGGCATCCCTAAGTATTACACCTGTAAGAGGGTCTATATACAGCTCTGAGACCCTTTTTCCAAAGGGTGTTGGTCTTAAATAACCAGAGGTCTCTGTAATAAGACCTTGTTCTTTGAGAAAGCTGATAATCCTTTTGGTAATTCTGAATATTCCTTCTGTATCCCTCTGGTATCCGTAAAAAGTATTTTTAAGAAAGTTCCTTATCTCATCCTCCTTCATGGTGAAAAGCCCTGCTATTGATGAAAGTATATGGACCCTGAGCACAGATTCATCTGCCAGCTGCGATTCTATTGCCTCGGGCTCGCCCTTGATATAATTTTCTACTATAAATCTCTCATCGCTTCTTGACCTTGCGATCATTATGGACTGTCCATAACTGTCATAACCTGGTCTTCCTGCCCTTCCTGACATCTGTTTTACCTCCATTACTGGTATGGGCTCAATACCCCTTGCAGACTCATACCTCTTCCAGTCCTTTATTATTACTGTCCTTGAAGGAAGATTAAGGCCCATTGCAAGGGTTGTTGTGGAAACAAGAATACTTATCTTACCCTCTCTGAAGGCATCTTCGACAAGGCCTCTATGCTCAGAAAGAAGTCCTGCATGATGGAAGGCTGCTCCACCTTTTAAGGTCTCTGCGAGTCTCTTTGACAGCCTTGTTGGCTCTCCTGTAGAAAGGACATCCATTGATATTTTTTCAAGAATGGAACTGTCACTTTCAGAAATCCTGCTTCTGAGAGACTCTGAACACTTCTCAGCAAGGGATTCTGCTGATCTTCTTGTGTTTACGAATATGAGAACCTGGCCTGATGCCTTTACTGTATCAAGGGCTATATCAAGTACCTCAATCTTTGAGGTCCTCTCTATCCACTTAATAGAACCATCATTGAAAAGCACAGCTCCATTAAAATATACGCCCTCCTTCAGAGGAACAGGTCTCCATCTTGATTCAACGAGCTCTGCTTTTAGCCAGTCAGCAATCTCAGAGGCATTTTTTATAGTAGCACTTAATCCTAGTATTCTTATATGAGGATAACTATCCCTAAGCCTTGTGAGGACAATCTCCAGTGTAGGTCCACGATGGCGGTCACCAAGAAGGTGAATCTCATCAACAACCACTAACCTTATATCACCCAGCCATGATGCATGGTGTCTTATAAGGGAATCAACCTTTTCATTGGTGGCTATGATTAAATCAGCCCTTTCGAGCCAGGGATCAGCGCTGTCATAATCACCAGTGCTCTGCATCACCTTCATACCCAGTCTCTCATATCTCTTTTTGAAATCATCATACTTCTGCCGTGCCAGAGCTCTAAGAGGAACAAGATAGAGTATCTTTCCGCCTTCTTCAAAGAAGACTTTCAGAAAAAGTATCTCAGCTATCAGGGTCTTCCCCGAGGCTGTTGGTGCAGATACAATAAAAGAGCTTTCAGTAGAAATGAGGCCCTTTTTTAATGCCTCTTCCTGAGGTGGATAGAGAACACTCACACCTGTGTTCTTAATGGCATCAATCAGCCTTTGATCAGCACCAAAGGACTTTAAATCCTCTATGGTCATGATTTAGAATATCATATTTATCTGCCAATCATTTTATAGCAGGAGGTGTGAATGGAAAGGTTTACTCTTCATCCAGAGGATTCTGTTCTTATAATAATTGATATTCAGGAAAGGCTTGCCCAGGTAATGGCTGAAAGGGAAAGGGTAATCAATAACTGCCTCCATCTCATTGAATTATCAAAATTACTGAACATACCGATTGTGATAACAGAGCAGTATCCTAAAGGCCTTGGCAGCACTGTGAAGGAAATCAGGGAGGCATTGCCTGAATATAAACCCTTTGAAAAGCTCTCATTCAACTGCTGCAGTGAGAAAGGTTTTATGGAGATAATTGAAGGTATAAAGAGAAAAAAGATGATAATTACTGGCATGGAGACACATATATGCGTCTTACAGACATGCCTTGGACTTCTTGAAAGAGGTCTTTATGTCCATGTAGTATCTGATGCAGTATGTTCAAGGTCAGAAGAAAATAAAAAAGCAGGTCTTGAATTCATGAGGGATGCTGGTGCAGCCATCACATGTACAGAGACAGTTCTATTTCAGGCATTAAGAATCGCAGGCACAGAGGAATTCAGGGTTATCTCAAAAAGGATAAAATAAAAATTCTCACCTAAAACTTTGCTCTTCCGAAGGGAAAAGCCCCTTTTCCACTTCTTCCTTATAAGTCTTGATTGCCCTGATTGCCTCTTCCTTAAGATTGGCATACCTCTTAACGAACTTTGGTGTGAATCTTTCAAAAAGCCCGAGGATATCGTGAATGACAAGTACCTGACCATCACAATAAGGGCCGGCTCCTATTCCTATGGTTGGAATGGATAACTTCTCTGTAATCTCCCTTGCAAGATCCATAGGTATTGCCTCAAGAACTATTGCAAAGACACCTGCATCCTGGAGCATAAGACTGTCTTCTATTAACTTTCTTCTCTGCTCCTCTGTCCTTCCCTGAACCTTAAATCCACCCATCCTGAGTATTGCCTGAGGAGTAAGCCCCACATGACCGAGCACCGGTATTTCTGCCTTTACTATTGCGCTGACCTGTGGAATAATCTCAGATCCGCCCTCTAACTTAACTGCCTGAGCTCCTGCCCCCTTGATAAATCTTCCTGCATTCCTTACAGCCTCTTCTATGCTTATCTGGTAACTGAGATAGGGCATACCTCCTATAACCATTGCATTCTTTGCTGCCCTCGCTACCATTGCTGTATGGTAGATCATCTCATCCATTGTAACAGGAAGGGTATTTTCCTTTCCCTGAACAACCATTCCAAGGGAATCTCCAACAAGGATCATATCTATACCTGCCTCATCAACTATCCTTGCAAAAGGGTAGTCATAGGCAGTAAGCATGGTAATCTTTCTGCCTTCAGCCTTTTTCTTCCAGAGTTCCTGAATGGTGATCATCTCTTAAATCAGTGCCTTATATATCTTGGTGCTATATCCAGACCTGAATTAAGTACTTTTAGTATATCCTTTATTAAAACAGGCATAGCGAAACTGAAAAAAATCTTTCATGCCCCGTTAATATACTAATTATACTGAAATTACTCTATTGAGTATAGCATATCATTTTCCTATACTGAATTTTGCTGCCTGTACTGTATTATACATGAGCATTGCTATTGTCATTGGACCTGCACCACCAGGTACAGGTGTTATGTAAGATGCCTTTTCCTTTGCTGCATCAAAATCCACATCACCAACAATCTTTCCATCAGGAGTTACATTTATACCTATATCAATCACAACTGCACCAGGTTTTATCATGTCACCTGTAATGAATTTTGCCTTTCCTATGGCAACGCAGAGTATATCAGCCCTCAGGCATTCTTCTTTAAGATCAGGTGTTCTTGAATGACATACAGTAACAGTGGCATTCTTTCTCAATAGAAGAAGGGCAAGGGGTTTTCCAACAATAATACTTCTTCCAACAACTACCGCCCTTTTTCCTGCAGGGTCTATTCCATAAGCCTCAAGCATCTTTATTACTCCAAAGGGCGTACAGGGAATAAAAGTCGGCTCATCAAGCAGGAGTTTCCCAAGACTGTGAGGACCGAAGCCATCGACATCCTTATTGGGTGCAATCCTGTACATAACCTCTTTCTCATCAAGATGTTTTGGCAGAGGAAGCTGAACGAGTATTCCGTGAACCTGCGAATCAGCATTAAGTTTATCAATTAGTTTGAGAAGTTCATCCCGGGATGTCTGCTCAGGAAGTTTATAACCGAAGCTCTTAATTCCTATCTCTTCACAGGTCTTTTCTTTTGAGGCAACATATTTCTTTGAAGCGGGATTTTCTCCTACTAGTACCACAGCAAGACCGGGTATGATACCCTTCGCTTTAAGCTCTGCTATCTCTTTTTTTAATCCTTCTCTGATATCCTGCGCTACTTTTTTTCCATCAATAATCTGAGCTGCCATTTTTGCCTCCCCGTAATTTAAAAAATATCAGTTACCGAAAGTAATCCTGTTACTACAAGTGAAATTTGAATATTTGATATAAAAGGTCATTTATTATTGCTTAAAAAAGCAGGACTTGTAAAGAGAAAAGGCATAAAAATAATTAATCAATTAATAAAACCTACAATCTTTTCTTTATAAGCTCAAGCATTTCTTCCCTTGTCGATTGTCTTGTTCTGAAAAGACCTCTAACTGCAGAAGTTACTGTCCTGGCACCTGGCTTTTTAATACCTCTCATGCTAAGGCACAGATGTTCTGCATCAATGACTACCATTGCTCCCTTTGGTCTGAGTCTTTCCATTAGCAGGTCTGCAAGCTGGCTCGTTAGCCGCTCCTGAACCTGAGGTCTTTTAGCAAGGATCTCCAGTGCCTTTGCAAGCTCACTCAGTCCAACTATCCTGCCAGCAGGGATATAGGCTATATGGGCAATTCCTATGAATGGAAGAAGATGGTGTTCACATATGGAGTAAAATGGAATATCCTTTAGAAGAACCATTTCGTCATGACTCTCTCCTTCCATTGGCTTTAAAATCTCCTCTGTGGATCCCTTGAGCCCTCCGAAAAGCTCCTCAGACATCTTTGCAACCCTCTTAGGAGTATCCCTAAGTCCAGGTCTTGAGGGATCCTCTCCTATACCCTCAAGTATGAGCCTTACACCTTCTTCAATCTTTTTTATGTCCACAGTATATTACCTCCCTGTCTGTTATAATCATATCTACTTTTCTGTCATGACCCTCAAGGCAGACGTCCTCCACAATCTGCTCATCATAGGCGATAGCAATTACTGGGATATCTTTTTTTAATCCCGCAAGGAGCTTATCATAGTAACCAGACCCATAGCCAATACGGCCACCGCTTCTGTCAAAGGCAACTCCGGGAACAATGATAATATCAGCCTCATTCAGGTCTCTCAATGGACAGCTATCATCAGGCTCCAGGATTCCGGCATAACCCTTTTTAAGCTGTCCGGGTGAGGTTATCTCCCTCACCTCAAGCTCCTTCTTTTCTATATTGACCCTGGGAAGAAAGACCCTTTTCCCGGCGATAAGACACTCTTGTATGAGCTCATGAGTATCTGGCTCTGACCTGAAAGAGGCATAAAGAAGAAGAATTCCTGCATTTTTAAATTCCTCAAGTTCCAGTAATCTCTTTTTGATAAGTATACTCTTTTCATACATTAAGGAGGATGGGAAGGAGTCTCTTTTTTTAATAATTGAGTTTCTTATATCTTCCTTTGAAAGAAATCTCATTATTCCCTGAGTCTGGAATCAAGAATCTCTTTTATTATTCTTATATCCTTTACAGCCTGAGGTGCATGCACATAGGGAGAAAGGCCCTTTATATCAGCTTCCATTATCTCATGATTGAAGCCTATAAATCCGAGTATCTCCATACCCTCTATGTTACTGGATATAAATTCCCTGTCAGCTTCATTCCTGACCTTGTTACCAACAACGAAAACCCTTTTTACGCCAAGACCCCTTGCAAGATCCCTGACGGTAATTGCAGTCTGGATACTCCTTGATCCAGGTTCAATTACAACTATAAAGGCATCAACTCCTTCAGCAGTGCCTCTTGTAAGGTGTTCGATTCCAGCCTCCATATCCACAATTACTACCTCATTTCTTTCTACAATGAGATGTTTTAATAATCTTCTTAAAAAGACATTCTCAGGACAGTAACATCCAGAGGAAGCCTCTTTTGATTTTCCAATCGTAAGAAGTATTATTCCATCAAGCCTGTATCCTATCTCATCAGGTATATCATCAACCTTTGGATTGAGCTTAAATACTCCACCCATCTGACCGGGTTTCGCTCCTGTCCTTTCTGCTATAAGGTCTGTAAGCTCAGCTATCGGTCTTATCTTCTGCGCCTCTTCTTTTGGAATTCCAAGTGCTCCAGCAAGATTGGCATCAGGATCTGCATCAACAGCAATAACCCTTTTACCTTCCTCTCTGTAAAGATAACAGAGAACAGAGCTTAAGGTTGTCTTACCAACTCCACCTTTTCCTGTAATAGCCACTTTCATCTCTTATTCAGAAGCCCTTTTACTACCTCAAGGAATTTTTCGATAATCCATAGGTCATCCTTGAGATGTTTTACAACCTCTCTGTCATCAACTTCATGATATAAATGAATAAGTACGTTCCTGAATCCTGCCATTGCCTTTAGCTTAACAGCTTATGCCTCATCTATAACTCCCACATCCTTCAGGATAAGAAAACAACCTCCATACTCGTCAGAAACCTTACCAGTAATTTTAGATAATATATGATGACTTATATCATTATAGCCTGAATAGCAACAATAAAATTATATTTTGCAGCATTAAGGACAGCTCTTCAGAATCTCTCTCTCCTCAAGTAGAGCATATTCTTTAAGGCTTGCAATGAGCTGAGTATCTCCTCAGAGAGCGCTTTTATCTTATCTGGATTTAATCTTTTATAATCCATTTTATCCTTCAAGACAGAAGGTCAAGTATAATCTCCCTTCTCTTTGGCAGAAGGTCAAAATATCTCTTCCATGTCTCCTCTAAGAATTCTTTTCTCACTTCATCATCCTTTGAAAATAAAAGTATGCCTTTTGTGGCATGATACCTGAAACCCCACGTGGCATGATTAAGTGCCCTTATATCAAGGGGCATTATCCTGGTATCCATCTCAGTACGTACAGATAGCTCAAGACAGTACTCAAGTTCTTCTTCAGGAACAATGGATTCATCAAGATAAAGGGCTATATCAATATCTCTGAAGGGAATATCCTCTTGAAAGGAGCCATGAATATAGGCAAAGATTCTCTCACCTCTGGGCTCAAGATAACTTCGCAGTCTGGAGCTTATCTCTGCTTTATCTCTCATAAACTATTTTAACACATATGAAAAGCCTTCCATAGATTCTTTACAACTGTCGGACTTTGGCATTGCTGCACTCAAGTGAGGCAGTTCTATGCTTTTACTGTCTGAAAATTAGGAAGGTAATTTTCACTTGACAGGCCTTGCGCGATATGGTAAGTTTTTGCAATGTTATCCGGAATTAAAAAAGTAAAGGTGAGTCCTTTGCATCTAAGTCTTTTTTTGTTGATATTAATTGTCTCCATACCTAGCCTGTCCTACAGCGCACCTTATGGTAAGGGAGAGCTTGTAACAGAATTTGGTGCAGAGATTTCCTATATCTCTGGCTATACCCTCTATCATATAAGTTATTATGAAGGTCTGTCAGGTGCTGAGAGTGAGCTAGAATTTCCCCTGAAGACCTATATGCTGGGACTTCAGGCAGCAATCCTCTACAGAGAGAAGGAGCAGGATAGGTTTAAACTTAATTTTGAGCTTCTTAAGAATCTTGATAATGGCTCTGGAAAACTCAAGGACTCGGACTGGCTTACAGATGACATTGATATTTATCTTTACGGAGTTGCCCATCCTGGAAAAGATATCTATTCAGAATCAGATATAGAACTTGATGCCCTTGTCTTTGATATAAACATGCTTTATAACCTTTATGGTTCTGATAACTTTTCTGCAGGACCCCTTATCGGCTATAGATACCAGAATTTTAAATTTATTGCGAGCAATGTAAACCAGAAGGGTTACGGTCCTTACAGCAGAGATTTTACTGGATTCTTCCCTGGCGAGGCACTACAATATGAAATAAAATACAATTTCTTCTATGCAGGGATAAACAGTGAGTTTTCAGTGAATCCCTTTAAGGCAGGTCTGAGAGCAGGTGCCGGTTATGTCCTAGCAGAGGACAGGGATGACCATCTGTTAAGATACAAGCTTGCAGAGGCAAAGACAGATGGCATAGGAGGTTTTATCAATTTAATTGCAGATTATTTCATAACAGGCACCCTGTTACTTAAGGCCCAAGGAGAATATCTAAGATTCCAAACAACTGGCACCCAGCACCAGTACTTTTACAGACCAACTGATGAATGCCCTGGAGGTGGATGTGATGCCTATGTCTCCGACCGTATAGAGTCCGAGCAGTGGAATCTCTCCTTATCATTGATTTACCACTTCAGGTAAAGATGAATGACTCAGGACTTTCGAGCAGCCTTTGCCTTTGTCAGTGTATTCTGGAGCCTTGAATAATAAAAGTCCTGAAGGATATTCAGTAAACCAGGATATCTTTCTAGCAATTTCTCTAAAAGAGGTCTTGTAAACTCAAAAACCTCAAGTTTCTCAACTGCTGTTACAGATGCAGTCCGCGGCCTTCCTGTCAGAAAGGCAACCTCTCCAAATATATCTCCCCTCTGGAGTATGCCCAGTTCAACAACCTTTCCAAGTACATGGGTTGTAACCTTTGCCCTGCCTGAATTTATAACATATATGGAATCTCCTGAATCTCCTTCTTCAATAACAGTCTCTCCAGAAGTAAAATTAATCCTCTTTAAATCAGGGATAATCTCCTTAATCTCAGTCTCAGGGACATCTTTCAAAAATCCTGATATAAGAAGGGTTTCTTCTTCATAAGGTGTCGCTCTAACCTCTTCCATCGAAGTATACTCAGTTCTATCTATTTCCTTTTCAGGAGTTAGGGTCATGAACTTTTCTGCTTCCATCTCCACCAGCAGTTCCCTTAATCTTCTGAGGGCCTCGTCATCATGAGGATCGAGCCTGAGAATAATCTTGTATACAGCAAGGGCCTTTTGGATAAAACCATTTTTTAGCAATAGATAGGCGGCCTGATGGTAGGCAGGTATAGCCCTCTTGAGATCTCCGAGCCTCTGGCAGGCATCTCCAAGTTTAAGAAAGACCTGAGGATTTTCTGGCTCTCTCTCCTTAATAACATCAAGTACCTCTATAGCCCTTTTCCAGCTGGCTGACCTGACTGCACTGAAATAAGACTCCCATAGTTCCACGACATATTATATCAGAACCTGAAGGAACCTCAGATTAATCCTTTTTTTAAATTTTCTCTTAGTTATTGAATCTAAAAACTTAACTTTCAGGATCAGTAAAGAGTAATCATTAAAATGGCACTATATGTTAGGTTTGACTACAAATCCATTCTATGGTATGAATATGATATGCAGGATATACTCTCTATCATAGTAAACACAGAAAAAGAGATACAGGAGACCCTCAGAAAGGAAAAAATAAGGATTGATGAATGGGTTAATGAAGAAAAGAAGAAGATAGACAAAGAGATAGGTCAGAAAAAGCTCCTTCTTGAGGAAGAGGCAAGATTGCTTAAAGAAGAAATTAAAAAAAGGGCAGAAGAGCAGGCCTCTTTTATGCTTAAAGAAGCGAGGGATTTTGCCTGCAGAATAGAAAGCCTTGATCAGGAGTATCTTAAAGAAATAGTAGAAAAATATCTTCAGAGAATCAAGTGATTCCTTAAAAGGTAGATATAATGATTGTAAAGATGTCAAAGGTTGAGATTGCAGGTCTTAAGGAGCTTCTTGAGGAGACCCTCAATCTTCTCAGGGAAGAGGCGATTGTGCAGATAGAGACAGAAACAATTGGTTTTATAGAAAAGGCAGAAGAAGAATACATAGAGACCTTTTCACTGGATCAGAAGACATTATCAAAAAAACTCCTTCTTGAGGATCTGAAGGCCAAAATAGATGAACTCTTTTCCTATCTGCCAGAAATAGAAATCAGAAAAAGCTATATAGATCCGGAAGAAACAGTTGAGACCCTGAGAAGATTGATTCCCACCCATATAAAATACTGTGAGACCCTTCAGGGCAAAAAAGAACTCCTTCAAAAAGAGCTCTCCGAGCTCGGTAGATATAAGATATTCATTGAGGCTATTGAGCCTATTGTAAATGTGCTTGAAAAGACAGAAGAAATAGACTTTATAGGTCTTACCATCAAAGACCCTGAGCTTATACCTAGAATAAGAAAGCTTCTTTTTAAGATTACAGAAGGAAGATATGAGCTTTTCACAAACAGGGCATCAGACGGAACCATTGCAGGAGTGATTGTAACTGAGAAGGTAATGTCAGAAACCCTTAGAAAAGTCCTGAGTGAGGAGAGGATTCCTGAGATAAGCTTTCCTGCATCACTTGAGGGCCTTACCTTTCCAGAAAGGTCAAGGGCAATAAGGGAAAGGATCAATGAGATAGAAAAAACACTGATCTCTATTGATGAGGAGCTTTTAAAATTCACAAAGAGATGGAGGCCTCTTTATGAGAGTATCAGACAGTGGATTTCTGAGAAACTATCACTCATGAAGGCCACTGCCATGGTCTTTGAAACAAGACTGTGCTTCATCATTTATGGCTGGATGCCCTCAGAAGATGTTCCTCTTCTCAAGAAGAAACTGAGGGAAAGATTCGGAGGAAGAGTAACCCTATCTGAAAAGGAGATATTTGAAGAAGATCTTGAAAGGATACCTGTAATGCTTAAGAATCCGCCCTATTTTCAGCCCTTTGAGCTCATGGTAAGAATACTTCCCCTTCCCCGCTATACCTCCTTTGATCCCACACCTTTCATTGCTATATTCTTCCCGATCTTTTTTGGCATGATACTGGGAGACTCTGGCTATGGAGTTGTACTTCTTGGAGTCTCCGTTTTTCTTATTAGGAGATTATATAACAAGATTATTAAAGATATAGGCAGAATACTTCTTGTGTGCTCCATATACTCAATATTCTTCGGTATTCTTTATGGAGAATTCTTCGGTGAAATCGGTCATAAGGTCTTTGGCATGAAGCCCCTCTGGATAGAGCGGAAAACAGCTGTAATGCCCATGCTTTATTTTGCCCTGGCTGTAGGCATATCTCACATATTGATAGGTCTTTTTCTTGGCTTTATAGGAGGCATCAAAAAAAGAGCAAAAAGGGAGGCAATTGCAAGGTTAATAGATATACTCTTAATCATCTCAATTATAATTGCTGCTTCAGTTTTCTGCGGAGTGGTACCTGAAAGATTCATGAAGCCTGTATTGAGCCTTATCCTCATTCTGGCACCAGTTCTCCTCCTTTTTGGTGGTCTTCTTGCACCACTTGAACTCATAAAGAGTATAGGCAATATAATCTCCTATGCTAGGATAATGGCAATAGGACTGACCTCTGTACTTCTAGCCTTTGTTGCCAATGAACTTGCAGGAATGACAGGTAATGTTATTGCAGGAGCAGTAGTGGCCGGACTTCTCCATCTTTTAAATATCATACTTGGTGTCTTTTCTCCGGCAATCCATTCCATGAGGCTTCATTTTGTTGAGTTTTTCAGTAAATTCATAGAGCCAGGAGGAAGAAGATTTGAACCCTTCAGAAAATAAAAAGACTAAATAAGGAGGTGCTTTATGGAAAAGGTCCTCATAGCCTTTGCAGCAGCCCTTGCAATAGGGATAAGTGCCCTTGCAACTGCATGGGCACAGTCAAGGATTGGTGCAGCAGGTGCAGGTGCTCTAGCTGAAAAGCCGGAATTGAGCGGAACAGTCATAATCCTAGTGGCAATACCTGAGACCATGGTTATACTGGGCTTTGTTATTGCCACCATAATCCTTACAGCATAGCAGTTATGGGATATCAGGAACTCATTGAATCCCTGAAGGAAAAGGCAAAGGAAAGGATTGAGGCACTCAGGAAAGATGGAGAGCAGGAGATCGAAAAATACAGAGAAAAGGCCCTCTCAGAATTTGAAAAATTCAGGATTGAATATCTAAATCATGTAAGGCAAGTTGAAGAATCAGAGGTTTCATCCCTTGTCCTTGAAGCAAAAAAGCAGGCCGGCATAATAAGAAATATGACAATGCACAGACTAGCAGAAAGAATTTATAATATTGCAAGGGAAAGCCTCCTTTCCTTGAGAAAGGAGGGTTATGAAGATTTCTTTGAAAATATCGTAAGAGAGCTCCCTCCTATGAGATGGTCACGTATAAAGGTGAATCCTCTTGACAGGAAACTTGCGGAGGTCTATTTTCCTGATGTAGAGATAGTAGAGGATGCATCAATCATCGGAGGTCTGGTCGCAGAAAGCACCGAAGGTATCACTGTTGATAATACTTTTATTAAAAGACTCGAGAGGCTCTGGCCTGAGATTCTGCCAGAAATATTAAGGGAGATCAAGATTGAGAAAGGTATTTCTTACTGAGCCACCACAATGTAATTATCCTGAAGAATACTTTATTTCAAGGATAAGGGGAGGACGGTCAAGACTCGTAAAGGACTGGAATATCCCTCTCTATTCACCTGACCTGGCAGGATTTATAAAGACATTGCCCTATGAATTTTCAGACTCCTCTTATCTACCACCCCTTCTTAAGAGATACAGATGGCTTTATTCAGAGATGAACGAGAGACTGAGGAATGTCTTCTGGCCCTATTTTCTCTTTTTTGAGTTAAAGACACTGATTACCTGTCTCAGACTTATAAAGGTAGCATACTATGACGATGCAGCTGAGCTATTAAGAATCAGCCTTCTTTCTAAAGATATAAAGGACAATCTTCTTTCCAGAGAGGATTTTGGTAATATTATAAAAAAGCTCATAGAGCTTTTTTATATAGCAGACAGCAGATTCTCTGATGGAGCTGATATTTTTCATAAACAGGGATTAAAGGGATTTGAAAGATTTATTTATGAAACCTGCCTTAAATACCTGCTATCAATTGAGCTTAACAGACACATAAAGGCATTCATTATCTATCAGATTGATAGCAGAAATATTACAGCCCTTTACAGAACAATAAAATGGGACATCAGGACCCTTCCTGAATTTATACCTGGTGGAGAGGTCAAGATTAAAGACCTTGAAAGGATAATAATTAAGAGAGATCTTGTGCAATTCTCAACAATCCTTAAAAAACTCACAGGTCTTTCAGGCGAAAGCATCGAAGATCTTCTTTTAAAAGGACTTAGCGGAAGACTCAGAAAGAATAGCTATGAGCCAGATGGCACAGGTCTTATACTCTATCATCTCTGGTCGCTTTATATTGAACTGAGAAATCTCGGAACACTCCTTTCAGCTACAGGTATTGAGAGGGCTGAGCTCAGGGATGAGATTTTATGAAAAAGATAATTTTTATAACTCCTGAAGATGCTGAACCTGGATTCAGTCTTGCAGGTGTTATACACCACTCTGTAAAGCCAGAGGAATGTGAAAGGCTGCTTAAAGACCTGATCAGTGATCCCGAAACAGGGCTTATTGCAGTAGATGAAAGACTTGTAAATGCCATGGGTCAGGATAAATTCAAAAAAATTGAGGAGAAGTTCAGCGGTGTTATGGTAATAATTCCCTCACCGGAAAAACCTGAAGAAAGAGAGGATTATCTACTGAGGCTCATAAGAAGGGCTATAGGATACCATGTGAGGCTAAGGATATGATGGCATCAGGAATAATAAAAGGCATATCAGGCCCGACAGTGATTGCTGAGGTAAGAGGTCTCAGACTCTATGACAGGGTATATGTGGGAAGACAGATTCTTACAGGAGAGGTGGTAAGACTTGAGGGAGAAAGGGCAGTAATACAGGTATATGAGGATACAAGGGGACTGGCAATAGGAGAGCCTGTAAAATCAACAGGCATGCCCCTTACAGTAAGGCTTGGACCGGGTCTTCTTTCAAATATATTTGATGGACTCCAGAGACCCCTCAAGAGACTCGAAGAGGAGATGGGCTCTTTCATTACAGGTGGAAGAGAGCTTTATCCCATTGATTATCTGCGAAGATGGAGATTTTATCCATTAAAAAAACCTGGAGAAGAGATAAGATATGGAGAGATTTATGGATATGTAGAGGAAGGAACCTTCAAACACTATCTTCTTTCCACAAGAGAGGGAATTATTAGATGGATAGCTGATGGCGAGATAAGCCTCAATGAAACACTTGCAGAGCTTGAGGATGGAGGTGAACTCTTTGGCTGCCATGAGTGGTCTGTAAGGATTCCGAGGCCTTTTAAGAGAAAACTACCATCAAGGGAACCCTTAATAACAGGTCAGAGGGCTATCGACATGCTTTTTCCCCTTGCAAAGGGAGGAACCGCCATACTGCCTGGAGGATTTGGCACAGGAAAGACTATCCTTCAGCAATCTATTGCAAAATATGCAGATGTTGACATAGTTGTCTATGTAGGCTGTGGCGAAAGGGGTAATGAGATGGCAGAGATGCTAGAAGAATTCATGAAATTGAGTGACCCATGGACAGGAAGACCACTTATGGAAAGGACCCTGCTTGTTGTAAATACATCTAACATGCCTGTTGCAGCAAGAGAGGCCTCCATATACACAGCAGTAACAATGGCAGAATACTACAGAGACATGGGTTATCATGTACTATTACTTGCAGACAGTCTTTCAAGATGGGCTGAGGCGCTGAGGGAGATATCTAGCTCACTTGAGGAGATGCCCGGCGAGGAGGGTTATCCCACCTATCTTGCCTCAAGGCTAGCCAGTTTCTTTGAAAGGGCAGGAGTTGTTGAGACCCTGTCAGGCAGAACAGGCTCACTTAGCATGATACTTTCTGTTTCACCTCCAGGAGGAGATTTTACAGAGCCGGTTACACAGGCATGCCTTAGAACTGCTGGAGCATTCCTTATGCTTGATACATCCCTTGCTCACAGGAGGCATTTTCCTGCAATAAACTGGTTTCAGAGTTATTCACTTTATGCAGGCGAACTGATGGATTTTCTCAACAAAAAGATACACCCTGACTGGACAGCTCTAAGACAGAGATGCAATGAGATCCTTCAGAAGGAAGAATCCCTTAGAGAGGTTGTTGAGATAGTTGGAATGGAGGGACTGCAGGACAGCGACAGGTTGCTCATGAATATAGCTGAGAGGATAAGGCTTGAATTCCTCTGCCAGAATGCCTATACAGAGGATGCCTTTTCACCACCTGAAAAGACAGCTGAAAGGCTTAAAGGTCTCATTGACCTCTATGACAGTACGCTTGAGCTCATAAGAAAGGGCATTCCCTTTGAGGAGGCAATTAAATGAGACTTGCCGAGCATTCCTACAGGACAATATCCTCCATAAGAGGGCCCCTCATATTTCTTGAAAAGGTCTTTTCATGCCGCATAGGTGAGATTGTAAGGATAATATCTCCTTCAGGAGAAGAAAGAGAAGGAGAGGTTCTCAAGATAGAGGAAAATAATGTACTCATAGAAGTCTATGGCGAGACAAAGGGACTTGATATAAATAATACGACTGTTATATTTACTGACTCAATTAAAAAGGTCCCGCTGTCAGATGAGATGCTCGGAAGGATATTCAGCAGCTCCTTTAAACCAATTGATGGAATTCCTGCTCCCCTTCCTTATAAATGGTTACCTGTTACAGGTTATCCAATGAATCCGGTATCAAGGGCAAGGCCCGAAGAATTTATAGAAACAGGCCTTTCCTGCATAGATGGTCTTAATACCCTTGTAAAGGGCCAGAAACTACCTGTCTTTTCCTGTGCTGGTCTTCCATCAAAGGAGGTTGTTGCAAGCATACTAAGATACTCAAGGCTGAGGGAAAGGGAACAGGGAGAAGAAGGAAAAAGATTTCTCATTGTCTTTGGAGCAATGGGACTTACATTCCATGAATATTCCTTCTACATGAAGACCCTTGAAGAACTCAAAATAGACTTTGTCGCCTTCATAAATATGGCAGATGATCCTGTTATGGAGAGGCTCCTTACGCCCCGATTTGCCCTCACTGTTGCAGAATACTTTGCCTTTGAAAAAAAGATGGATGTCCTCGTCATATTAACGGACATGACAAATTACTGTGACGCCCTGAGGGAGGTGTCAACTGCCAGAGAAGAACTTCCTGGAAGGCGCGGTTATCCTGGATACATGTATTCAGACCTTGCATCCCTTTATGAAAGGGCAGGAAGGATAAAAGGTACAAAAGGCTCAATCACCCTCCTTCCTGTTGTTACAATGCCGGAGGATGACATAACCCATCCCATACCTGACCTCACTGGATATATCACAGAGGGCCAGATAGTACTGAGC
>JAOACK010000027.1 GCA_026417875.1 Thermodesulfovibrionales bacterium
GTTATACTCTGCACCAATCTTTGTTCCTGTTGCAGGTATATCATACCTTGCACCGAGGTAAATAAGATGGCCTGTGTGGGATTCTTTCTTAGTAGTAGGATCCCAGAGTAATCCACCAGCAGCTTCCGGTGTGCCATCTCCATCAAGATCTATATTCATGAGCTTGTTATTTGGATCTGTCTTGCTTATTGCACCTGCTATGAAGAGATTGAGATTATCAAGGACCTTTCCCATTACAATTGCACCGTACTGGTCAATGTCACCGAGGTTTGTGCTAACACCACTGTCAGGCATGTTATCAAAGATCTCATATGCCCTGTTCCACTGAAGCTCTACATGAAGGGTATCTGTATCATAGGGAACAACATTTATGCCGAGCATGTTTACATCCTTTGGTGTGTTATCACCCGGAAGGTCTGTCTTGTAACCACTGTCATATCCTTTTCCATAGCAGAGCTTTGCATAGGCTCCTGGAAGCATTTCTATATCAGGTGCCCATCCAAGGGTAAGACCATCAAAGGCATAGTCGATGAGAAAACCTGGAACACCCTGACTTCCTGTTTTTTCAATATTCTGCCTCAGATTTGTAGGTATTCCACCTGTTGATGGTCTTCTACCAACAGAAAACCATACAGGCTGGTCTGCAATATTCGTCCATGTGGCATAGGCATAATCAACTATTAAGTTTGCACTCTCAGGAACATGTCCTATTGTGCCATCAAAGACACCCATTGCCCTGTCAGCAAAGAACATTCCCTGTACAGGTCCTTCTGTTTCATGGCCCCATACCTTGTACATAAGAAGTCTTGCCTTTACAGTAACATCCTCAAGTGCCTTTGCCCTTAGATTTAGACCAAAACGGTTTGTTATGAGTGAGCTATTTTTTACATCATATTCTGGCATGGGCATTACACCACCACCTAAAGAACTGGGGATTACCTGAAAATATTCATGCACCGTGCCCTTTAAAGAATCATACCTGAACCTGTAGTCACCTCCGATCTCAAGCCAGTTTTCCTCAGAAAATGCAAGGCCTGGTAGAAGAGCAAGACTGAGAAGCACTATAAGGCTTATCAACCTCATATCATCCTCCCTTGTGGGGATTTTTAAGCTGTAAAACAGCCTGAATAAAGTATATTAAGCCCTGTTTAAATTGTCAAGAAGTTTTTAAACTTATAAATAGAAATTATCCTTTATGGCATTTAAGAAATCAGCCTTCTATAGACCTGAGCCTTATGGATTTTGTCCTTTTCTGTCTGGTCAGCTCTATCATTATAAGTGACACTGCTGCTGGCGTAACACCAGGAATCCTGCTTGCCTGCCCGAGGTTTGATGGCCTCACTTCAATGAGTTTGGATAGCACCTCTTTTGAGAGTTTAAGCCTTGTGTAGTCAAACTCAGGTGGGATGGTCATGTTTTCAAGTTTTTTGAGTTTCTCAACGAGTTCAAGGTGCTTCTTAATATATCCTTCATATTTAACCTCTATCTCAACAGCATCAGCAACCTCATCAGTAATACCATCACTGGGAAAGAGCTTAAGGATATCTCTGTATCTTATCTCTGGCCTTTTAATTATCTGCTCAATACTCTGTGGCTCTGAGATCGTTGATGTTCCTGCCTCAACAAGCAACTGATTTATATCCTCTGGTTTCACCCTTGTTGTTCTGAGTCTTCCTATCTCCCGTGCGATTGCCTCTTTCTTTTTAATGAATCTTTCATACTCCTCTTCTTTAACAAGACCAATGCTGTAACCCTTCTCAGTTAGTCTCAGATCTGCATTATCATGCCTGAGGAGCAATCTGTATTCTGCCCTGGATGTAAACATCCTGTAAGGCTCCTGAGTACCTTTTGTTACAAGGTCATCTATGAGCACACCAATGTATGCCTCATCTCTTCTTAGTATGAGTGGTTCTCTGCCTTTCAATTTTAGTGCTGCATTTATTCCAGCTATAATGCCCTGACCTGCTGCCTCTTCATAGCCAGAGGTTCCATTTATCTGTCCTGCAAGAAAGAGATTTTCAATGAGCTTTGTCTCAAGACTGTGCTTGAGCTGTGTTGGATAAACAAAGTCATATTCAATTGCATAGCCCGGTCTCATTATCTCTGCATTCTCAAGTCCTTTAATTGAGCGGACCAGTTTTAGCTGGACATCAAAAGGCAGGCTTGTAGAGATCCCGTTTGCATAATATTCCTTTGTTTCAAGCCCTTCTGGCTCAAGAAAGACCTGATGCCTCTCCTTGTCAGAAAATTTTACAACCTTGTCTTCAATTGATGGACAGTACCTAGGTCCTATTCCCTTAATCCTACCGCTGTAAAGGGGTGAGCGATCAAGATTTTTAAGTATTATCTCGTGGGTTTGTCTGTTTGTGTAGGTTATGTAACAGGGTAGCTGAGGATTCGTGATCCTAACTGTTGAATAAGAAAAAGGAGGTGGTGGCTCATCACCATACTGGGGTTCAAGGACAGAAAAATCTATTGTCCTTGAGTCAAGCCTTGGAGGAGTGCCTGTTTTGAGTCTTCCCATTCTAAAACCGAGGTCTTTAAGGCATCTGGAAAGGCCTTTAGAGGGAAACTCGCCAGCCCTTCCAGCCTCCATAGTCTCAAGACCAATGTGAATGAGGCCGTTAAGGAATGTACCTGTTGTAATAACAACAGCACCTGCCCTGTATTTAATGCCAAGATGATCAATGACTCCCTTAACCTTTCCATCCTCAACAATAAGACTTTCTACTGATGCCTGCTTGATAATAATATTTTTTTCAGCCTCAAGGGATTTTCTCATCTCCAGTCTGTAAAGTAGCCTGTCACACTGTGCCCTCAGTGACCATACAGCAGGACCCTTTGAACGATTGAGCATCCTGAACTGTATTCCTGCCCTGTCAGTGACCTTTGCCATCTCGCCGCCAAGGGCATCAATCTCTCTAACAATGTGTCCCTTTGCAAGACCACCTATTGCAGGATTGCAGGACATCTGGGCAATGGTATCAAGATTTAGTGTGAAAAGACCTACCTTAAAGCCCATCCTTGCTCCTGCAAGGGCTGCCTCACAGCCAGCATGGCCTGCACCAACAACTATTATGTCAAATTCACCAGCAAACATCTATTTATTATAACAGGCTATAAGGCTTTATGTCTGTGAAACTTGTCTTTCAAAAGTGCATCAGGTATCATAAATTATGACGAGGGAGGAGATAATCCAGACCATAAGCACCTGTCTTCAAAAAAGGGATGAAGTGATTTTTGCATATATTTTTGGCTCCTTTACTGACCAGGAAATAATTTCCAGAGATATAGATATTGGTATATTTATAAGGAATTTTTCATCTAATAAAGCCATAGAACTTGAGATTGAACTTTCAGAGGAGATAGGAAAGATGATTAAAAGAATCTATCCTGTTGATGTGATAGTCATAAACAACCTTAATCCTCTTTTTGTAAGAAAGGTGATTACAGGAAAACTTCTCTTCACAAAAGACGAGAATCTCTGGATTGACTTTGTTGTAAATATCTCCATGAGGGCAGATGATATAGCTCCTCTTTTTTATCACTCCTTTAAAGAGGCCTACTTAGATGAGGATTGATATAGAAAGGATGAATGAAAGATTAGGGGATATCCAGAAGGCAATGGAGCGGATAGATGCCTTTAAAATGCAGGGAAGGGATTATTTTTTTTCAGCAGAAGACAACATCCATATCTTTAGATCTCACTATCTCATTTCTGTTGAGGCAGCTGTGGCCATATGTTACCATTTAACAGCCCGGCTATTTAAGCTAACTACATCTGAATACAGCAGTTGTTTTGAGATTTTATATGAAAAAGGGATTATCTCAAAGGAATTAAAGGATGGACTGGTTAAGCTTGTCGGAATAAGAAACAGGATGGTGCACAGATATGAAAAGGTTGATTATGGATTTTTATATGACCATATTGATACCATTCTTGAGATTTTAAATAGATTTATAAAAGAGATTACAGAGACTATCAGGAGGCACCTTGATAGACACTGAGAAGTTAATAGATATACTTAAAGATTATCCTTATATTGCCTCTGCCTATCTTTTTGGCTCAGTAGCTACAGGAAAGACAGGTCCTTTAAGTGATATAGACATTGCTGTGCTTATAAAAAAGGAGGCACCGCAGGGAAGGGAACTTCTCCATGAGCTTGACTATATTGCCTATAAAATAGAGAAAATATTTAAAAAACCTGTAGATATAATACCAATGAATAATAAGGGTTTAATATTTCAGCATAATATTCTCAAAACAGGAAGATTAATATACGATAATGATCCTTCCTTTAGAATCAAGTATGTAAGTAATCTTATCTCTGCCTATTGTGATTTTGAGCCCTTACTGAGATTTATGAGAAGATTTCACTTTGAAGGTTATAGAAAAAGGTTAAAGAACTTATGAAAAAGGAAGACATACAGAGCAAGATAGATGTTATGCTGGAGAACTTAGAAAGATTGCATACCCTGAGAAGCCTTACCTTTGAAAACTTTGTTGCAGACTTCAGAAACATTGATTCATGCCTGCACAGACTCCAGACCTCTATTCAGGCGATCCTTGATATAGGAAGTTATATAATAGCCAGTCTTGGTCTTAAGACCCCTGAAACCAATGCAGAGATAATTGAAGTTCTAACAGAGGCTGGTTATCTTCCAAAGGAAAGGGCTGAGACTTATAAAAAAATGATAGGGTTCAGGAATAGGATTGTCCATCTTTATAACCATATAGATGTGGAAATTCTTTATGATATTCTTCAGCATGAGATTAAAGACATAAAGGAGCTTTTTGAATTAATGCTTAATATAATAGAGGAGGGGGCATGAAAACAGGTTTTATCTATGACGATATCTTTTTAAAGCACAGACCGCCTGGATGGCATCCTGAAAATCCTGAGAGGTTGAGGGCAATTATGAAAGCCATTGACAGCAGGCCTGAACTTAAAGAAAAACTGCTTATTCTAAAGCCTGAAAAAGCAGACCAGGGACTTTTAAAACTCATCCATACAGATACACATATAAGGCATATTCTTGAGAATGGAGAGGGTTATCTTGACCCTGATACTTATATGTGCAAGGATTCTCCTGAGGCAGCACTTTATGCAGCAGGTGCCTTAAAGACAGCTGTTGATAATGTGTTAAAGAAAAATATAAATCACTGTTTCTGCGCAGTCAGACCTCCCGGTCATCATGCAACACCTCAGGCTGCTATGGGATTCTGTCTTTTTAATAATGTGGCCATAGGTGCAAGATATGCCCAGACTAAGGGATTTAAAAAGATATTCATAATAGACTTTGATGTCCATCATGGAAACGGCACACAGGATGCCTTTTACGAGGATGACACAGTATTTTTCTTCAGCACACACCAGTATCCTCATTATCCAGGAACTGGCTCAGAAAGAGAGAGAGGCTCTGGAAGGGGAGAGGGTTTTACATACAATGTACCTATGAGGCCTGGATCAGGTGACAAAGAGTACATGGAGGTCTATGGGAACATCCTTCCAGAACTCATAAGGAGATTTTCTCCTGATATGATCTTTGTATCAGCTGGCTATGACCTCCTTGCAGATGATCCTCTTGCATCCATAAGGGTGAGCAATGAGGGAATAAGATTCATTGTCCGTTCAATTCTGGAGCAAAATCTTCCTGCCATATTCTCTCTTGAGGGTGGCTATGACCTTTCTGCCCTTGGAGAAGCAGTTGTTATAACTCTGGAGGAGATGGTAAAATTTAGTTAATCCTTAATGTCCTCTGAACTTATTATTGAAGGCGCCAGGCAGAACAACCTGAAGAATATACATCTCAGGCTTCCTCATGACAGCCTGATTGTCATTACAGGTGTATCAGGTTCAGGAAAATCCTCTCTAGCCTTTGATACCCTCTTTGCAGAGGGTCAGTGGAGGTTCATAGAATCCCTTTCAACATATGCAAGACTCTTTGTTGAGAAACTTGACAGGCCAGATGTGGATGCTATTTATAATGTTCGTCCTGCCATTGCCCTTGAACAGAGAAACCCTGTTAAGGGTTCTCGCTCCACAGTTGGAACAGTTACAGAGCTCTATGACCTTCTTAGAATACTATATTCAAAGATAGCAAGACCTTACTGTCCCAACTGCAATATTGAAATAAAAGACTGGAATCCATCAAGAATCAGAGAATGGGCTATCAAGAATCTTCTTCAAAGAAGGATTTACATTCTCTTTCCATCAAACAAGTCTCTTGCTGAACTGCTAAAAGAGGGTTTTACCAGGTATATGAAGGACGGCCAGGTTATAGAGATAGAGAAACAACCAGACAGTGTAGAGGAAAATAAATTTTCTTATGAAGTGGTCTTTGACAGGCTTCAGGTTGAAGATGATGAAAGACTCTCTGATTCACTGGAGGGAGCATGGAGGTCTGGAAGAGGGACATTGAAAATAAGAACTGTAGAGGGCGAAGAGTTTATTTTTAAAGCAGGAAGGGTATGCGATGTCTGTGGATTTAAGGCACCTGAGCCATCTCCCATACTTTTCTCCTTTAATCATCCCGTTGGTGCCTGTCCTGAATGCAAGGGTTTTGGAAATGTCCTGGAATTTGATGAATCCCTTGTTATTCCAGATAAATATCTGTCCCTTGAGGAAGGTGCAATAGAACCCTTTGAAAAACCAGCATACTCGTGGTGGAAGGAGCAGCTTCTAAAAGGAGCAAGAAGGTCCGGAATAAATACTAAGATACCCTACAGGGATCTTCCGGCTGAACACAAAAGAATGATATTTGAAGGAAATGGTAATTTTTATGGAATAAAGGACTTTTTTGAAGACCTTGAATACAGAAAGTACAAACTTCATGTTAGGGTCTTTCTTTCGAGATACAGGATACAGAAGACCTGTCCACTCTGTGAGGGAAAGAGATTAAAGAAAGAGCCACTGGTATTTAAGATAATTGCGGACAGGGCTCTTGATATAGCAGAACTCTCCAGCTTTCCAATTAACAGGCTTTATGAACTTCTTGGAAAACTTCAACTATCACCGGAGGAGAAGTTGGTGAGTGAAGAGCTTCTCAGACAGATAAGATTTAAACTTGAATTCCTGAGATATGTGGGGCTCGGTTACCTCACTCTGGACAGACAGGCAAGGACACTTTCAGGTGGAGAATACCAGAGATTGAATCTCTCAAATCAGCTGGGCTCCCAGCTTACAGGCACAATGTATGTACTTGATGAACCTACTGTGGGTCTCCATCCAAGGGATACCAGAAGGATTATAGATGCCATGAAGGAGCTTGTAAGACTCGGGAATACTATAGTGGTGGTTGAGCATGACAGCCAGGTCATCCGTGCAGCAGACTGGGTTGTTGAGCTCGGCCCTGAGGGTGGAGCAGGTGGTGGCTATGTAGTATTTAATGGACCTCTGTCTGATTTTCAAAAATCAGGCACATTAACTGCTGAATGTGTTTTTGGAAATAGATGTAGGACTGCAGACTTAAGACAAGGAAGCTCACTTAATAAAAACTGGCTTTTTCTCAAAGGCGCGAGGGGAAATAATCTCAAAGATATAGATATAAAGATTCCACTCCATTGCATTACTGCTGTAACAGGTGTTTCAGGTTCTGGCAAGAGCAGTCTTGTTGTTGATACCCTTTATAAAGCCCTTGCCCTCCATTTCAAGACCGGCTCTGAGATGCCCCTACCTTACAGAAGTCTTGAAGGACTTAATCAACTCAGGGGAGTAAGACTTATAGACCAGAGTCCGTTGAGCCGTTCTACGAGGGCAAATCCAGCTACATACATGAAGATCTTTGATCCAATAAGGTCAATCTTTGCAAAGCAACCTGATGCTTTAAGACAGGGCTATGGACCTGGATATTTTTCTTTTAATGTGCCTGGTGGAAGATGTGAGACATGCAGGGGTGAGGGTTTTGAGAGGCTGGAGATGTTCTTCTTTGAGGATGTATATGTAACCTGTAGCGAATGTAATGGCAGGAGATATAAACCAGAGATTCTTTCAATCAGGTTCAGGGGCATGAATATTAGTGATATTCTGGAGCTTACGGTGAAGGATGCATACATCTTTTTTTCTGAGATAAGGGAGCAGGATATTCAATCCGAAAGACTCAAGATACTCAATGGCCTGAGAATAATGGAAGAGATAGGTTTAGGGTATCTCAGACTCGGTCAGCCTCTGAAGACCCTTTCAGGTGGAGAGGCCCAGAGACTCAAGATATGTGCTGAGATAGATAGTTCTGTGAAGAACTTTATTTATATCCTTGATGAACCCACAGTAGGACTTCATCCTATGGATGTGGATAAGCTCATAAGGGTTCTGAGGAAACTTATACAGTCCCACAATACTGTAGTCGTTATAGAGCACAATCTTGACCTTATTCGTGAGGCAGACTGGATTATTGACCTTGGACCTGAGGGCGGAGAAGAAGGAGGGTATGTTCTTTATCAGGGGCCTGTAAAGGCTATTGTAAATATAAGGGAGTCCTATACTGGTAAAGCACTCATTGAGGATAAAGCAGAGAAAAAGAATCAGGGATTATCTCTGATGCATGAGTCATGATAAAAAATATTCCTTTCCAGGAGCTGGCCTGTGAAGATAGTGCTTGCAACAAGGAATAAAAAGAAGCTTGAAGAGCTTAAGAGGCTTATTGAAGACATTGATATTGAGCTCCTCAGTCTTGAGGATTTTCCTGATGCTCCAGATGTTATAGAGGATGGTAAAACCTTTGAGGAGAACGCCATTAAAAAGGCAGTTACAATAGCAAAGGCTACAGGTCTTCCTGCAATTGCAGATGATTCAGGTCTTGTTGTTGATTGTCTGGGCGGTGCTCCAGGTGTTTATTCTGCACGATATGCTGGAGAACCCTCTGATGATAAAAGAAATATAGAAAAACTTTTAAGGGAAATGGAGGGAGTACCAGCTGAAAGAAGGCATGCACATTTTATATGCGTTATATGTCTTGCAACTCCTGATGGCAATGCCAGAACCTTCACTGGCAGGGTAGATGGTATAATAACAGAAGAGCCAAGGGGAACGGGTGGCTTTGGATATGATCCTGTATTTCAGCCTTCAGGCCTGAACAGGACATTTGCTGAACTATCAGCGGAGGAGAAGGATTCAATGAGCCACAGAAGCAGGGCTTTAAAATTATTAAAGGAGTACTTAAAGAGCTCGGGGCTAAAGATTGAAGCAAAATTGATCCTTGCCCTTTTTTTATTCCTTACCTTAATCTTATCTTTCTCTTCAGCCGGTCTTGCCTTTTCTGAAAAGAGTAACTGTAATACCTGCCATAAGCTTACTGTAGCTGAGGCACAGAGATTATTAAGTGGAGGTCCTGACCTCAAGGTCACAGATGTAATTGATTCACCGCTCAAGGGGCTCTGGGAGGTAAATTTTGAGAGTCAGGGAAGAAAGGGTCTTGTGTATATTGATTACGGAAAAAAATTTATCATTGCTGGCAATATCTTTTCAAGCTCCACAAAGGAGAATCTAACACAGGAGAGGCTTTCTTATCTTAACAGGGTTGACCCTTCAAAAATAGATTTAAAGGATGCCCTTGTTCTTGGAAAAAAAGGAGCTAAATATAAGGTTATAGTCTTTGATGACCCTGATTGACCCTACTGCGGAAAACTTCATCAGGAGATGAAGAAGATTGTGCAGCTAAGAGATGATATAGTCTTCTACATAAAACTCTTTCCCCTGAATATCCATCCAGGGGCCTATGAAAAATCAAAGATCATTGTTTGTGAGAAGTCACTCAAACTCCTTGAGGATGCCTTTGAGAAAAAGGAAATAAAAGGCAAGTCCTGTAAGACCGATGCGATAGATAAAAATCTCGAGCTCGGGAGAAAGATAGGTATAAGCGGAACACCGGCCTATATACTTCCAGATGGAAGGGTTGAGACAGGTTACAGACCTGCTGAGGAGCTTATAAGGTTAATAACAAAAAAATAATGCTCAAAGATTTCAGACTTCACGGAGAGATTGATTCTATTGAGTATATTGCCCTTATAAGGGGAATGGAGGCATACAATACCTGTTTTTTTGAAGAAAAAGAAGACGGCATAAGATTCTTTTCAAGAGGAAATGAATTCCGTATAGCCAGGGATTATGTCTTTTATAAAGGTGCTGGCGGAAGCTTCTGTCAGTACATGTTTGGAGTGGAAAAGCCCTTCAAGGATGCCTCAAAACCAGATGTCCTTAACAGGTTAATCATGTTTGGAGCCTATCTGGATGAAAAGGATAATCTGATTTTTACAAATGACACAGAGGGTTCAGAATCTATTGAAAGACTATTCATATCAGGACATGCTGTCAAGAACTATTATTTTCTGGTTTCCTCTGATTTAAGGGGTCCAATTAAAGAGAGACAGGCAGAAATATTAAGAAGAACGGGGAAATTTTTGAAAAGGACAGAATTAATTTCTGAGGATAGAGACGAAGAACTTCTCCATGAATTTGCAAGAGCCCTCGGTGAGGAGAATGCAACCATATTCATTTTTAAGCTTATTAACAGAAGTAACCAGGAGTTTTATAAGACCTTCGAGAAGCTTTATGCCAGAAACAAGACACTGAATGAATATGATGAGCTTTATCTTCAGGACCTGGCATCAAAGCTTAACCTGAACAGCTATCAGATAGAGAGAATAAAGATAGATGTTATGTACAGACATCCCGAAAATAGAAGGATCGTTGATGAGTACAGGGACATCCTTCTTGAAGTCATGGAGAGTGAGAAGATGGAGACCGAGGAGATAGCGAGGCTCAAGAGACTTAGGACCCTTGCAATAAGAAACAATATACCGGTGATCCTCTTTGATACCTTAGATGAGATGCTCCTCAGGGGAAGAAAGCTTACAGAGATAGAAGAACCGGAATATATAAAAGAGGCGAGGATCATCATAGAGAATCTTTTCTTTAAAGATCCATCTCTGAAAAGGCATATAATAAAGGAAGATATAATCAGACTTCTACTTGCCAGACACAGGGCTCATCAACTTGGAGATCTTAGTTTCGAAAATATCCTTCTTGATGCAGGAAGGCGCTGTGACGAGATCTGCAAAGAGACAGGTGATTTCAGTACGATGGAGGAGCTTGGCTCCATTATCACCTTCTTTGATCGCTATGACAATACCTATGGACTCCTGAGCAGGATAGCCTTTACGGATAATATGGAATTTACTGAGGATTCTATGAGGAGCCTCATCGGAAACAAACAGGCTTTTGAAGAACTTGAGCCTGGCCTCTGGAAGAGATTATTTATTGATGAGTTTCTGAAAAATAATTATGTGACCTATTATGGAAAGAAAAAGCTCCTTGCCATCAATGAGGGCATAGACGAGATAGTCAACGGAAATGCCACAATAAAGGATGTGGTTGCCACCGTCAGGTTTATATCTGATGAGGCACTTCTTTATAGACATGTCTATTCTGCCTTGAAGGAAAATCTGAGAGCCCTTTATCCACTGCTGGACCAGAAAGAGGGCAGGGATCAGATACTTCAGATCATTGCAACAGAACTGGCGTCAAAGGGTATTGCAGTCAGGGTCCCTGAAACACTTTTTGAAAAGGTTCTTCTTGACCTGAAAAAAGAATCCTTCTATATCAATAATCTTCTTCCTGAGATAATCCGTACGGGAAACTTAAGCTTGAGGGAAGACTTTCTTCTTAATAGCGGCTTTGACAGATTTCATCTTGAAAATATAGAATCACAGTATCTTACAGAGAATGGCTATCCACCTGACCTGACTCGACTCCTCTGCCCTATAGGCGATCTTAAAATGACTACAAACTGAGAAGGTTCTTAACTTTCTTTAGATTCCTTACATCATCCATCTCAGTCCTTTTGGGTGTTTCAAGTATAATGGGTATTCCCCTGAAGTCCGGATGATTTAAAAACGTTCTGAACCCCTCCTCCCCTATCTTTCCTTTTCCTATATGTTCATGCCTGTCCACACCTGCTCCGTAATCCTTTTTTGAGTCATTGAGATGAATAACCTTTATCCTTTTCTGGCCAATTGTTTTTTTAATCAGTTCAGAGAGCCGCTCAATCTCTTCTTTCTTTCGTAGATCATATCCTGCCTGGAAGGCATGGCAGGTATCGAGACATATTCCGCCTCCGAGGTCGCCAGAGGCTTCAAGGAGTTCTGCGAGGTCTTCAATTGTAGAAGATATATCTCCCCTCTCACCAGCGGTGTTTTCAAGGAGGAGCTTTGTGCCCCAGACCTTTAATTCAGAAATGCTTTTAAGAATTCTCTTTGCCCTTTCTCTACCTCTAGACTCATTGTGAGATGATGAGCCCGGATGAAGTATAAGGTAATCTCCCCTGATGAGCTCAGCAGTCTCCAGCTCCCAGAGAAGCATTTTCGTTGAGAGTCTTCTCACACTTCTGTCTTCAGAGGCGATATTTATGAGATAAGAGCAATGGATAAAGACAGGCTCTATATCATAAAGCTTCCTCAGCTCCTTGAATCTCTGGAGAGATCCATGCGGTATCGACGGTCTTGCCCAATTTCTGGGGTTATGGGAGAATATCTGGATAGTGGTACAGCCAAGGGCTTTTGCCCTTTCCATGGCAAGGTCAATACCGCCGGCAATTGAGCAATGGACACCGAGTCTCTGCATTTCCAAAATTAACACATTTTAGTCTAAAATATCATTTATGGATAAAGCGGTTCTGAAGATACAGGTCAGGGAGCTTTTTGAGAGGGGCAAAAAGGCCTTAAGGAACGGAGATACCCTGCATGCCCTTGTCTGTTTTGAAAGGGCCTATCAAATGGAGAACAGCCCTGAAATTGCTTCCTATTACGCCTTCTGCCTCGCAAAGGAAAGGGGAAAGATCCAGAGGGCCTTTGAATTATGCAGGGATGCCCTTGATAAGGATCCCTCAAATTCCGTTCATTATCTTAATCTTGGAAGGATTTATCTTGTTCTCAATAACAAGCCAGAAGCAATAAAGGCATTCAGAGAAGGACTTGCCATTGCCCGGAATGAAGAGATAATTGAAGAGCTCCAGAAACTTGGAATAAGAAAGCCCCCGCCAGTTCCATTTTTAAAGAGAAGCAATCCCATTAATAAGTATCTCGGAATAATACTAAAGAGACTGGGACTCAGGTAAAGTTACAGCTGTAGGATTTTGTAACCTTTCTTTTTAAGAATCTCAATTATACCCTTTTCTCCAACAAGATGTCCCGCTCCAATAATTACAAAATGTTTTTTACCTGTTGTGAGATATTCCTCTATCTTTGAAGCCATTTTTGTATTTCTTTCAAAGAATAATTTTTCATATATAGGCAATAATTCCGGTTCTTCCGTAAGGGCTTTATAAGTGAGTTCCTGGATAATAAAAGTATCTCCCTTCTTCCAAGCCATTACTAACAGATCAGTGATTGAGGGTAACCGGTCCAAATCTTTGATTGTATAGAGAAGGAAGAGCTCCTGTAATCTCTCTGAGAAGCTATCAAACATTTCTATCTGGTATTGAGGTGTTTCCAGACCCTTTATCTCTTTGCCCTCTGCCTTTTTGTATAAATAATGGTCTATCCCATATTCTGGAAAAAATCCAAAGTTCTGAAGTTCCATTGACTGGATGGTGACAGCAAGCATCCAGGGCTTTAACCTCATAGCGAGTTCGTGAGTTATTCCAAGGACTTCGAGTTTAGGGAGGACCATATTAAGGGTCTTTTCTGAAACATGAGATTTTAAAGAATCTCCTTCCGGATAAAGTCCTTTCTGCTGAAAGAGGTTTAAGACCTGCATTGAACCCATCTCGTTAAGATTTACCTCAAAGACCACAACTTCTGCTTCGCTGAATGCTTTTTCTATCCTCTGATTAAGTGGATAAAACTCCTTTTTAAAAATATGAATGGAGCCAAGCAAATAAACCTCTGATTTATTTGATGAAATCTGCCATAATAAACCTCTTTCTTCAGCCTGAAGAAGGCTGTGTAACCAGAGAATAAAGAAAATTACAAGAAGTAAAAGAGACCACTTAAATCTCCGAATACCCTTCATATACTGCCTCCTGTCTTTATCTTTTAAAAAAGTATAACACGCCCTCTTTTAAGACTGCTATAATATGTTCTATGAAAAGGATATTTGGAATTCCTGCACTTGTATTTGTTCTTGGACTGGTAAGTTTTTTCATGGATGTAAGTTCAGAGATGATAGTTCCTCTTATGCCATTATTTTTAAGTGATATTCTCAATGCCTCCAAGATTTCCATAGGTCTTATAGAGGGTGTTGCTGAGAGCACTGCAAGTATACTAAAGGTTATCTCAGGATGGTTTTCAGACAGGATCGGAAAGAGAAAGCCACTTATTTTCTGGGGTTATTCTCTTTCTGTTTTCTCAAGACCCCTTCTTGCTTCAGCAACTTCATGGATAGGGGTTCTGGTATATAGATTCACTGACAGACTTGGAAAGGGTATCAGAACTTCTCCGCGGGATGCCCTTATAGCTGATGTTACAGAGAGAGGCCATATGGGAAGGGCTTTTGGTTTTCACAGGGCAATGGATACCCTTGGTGCTGTGGTAGGTCCAGCACTTGCTTTCTTTATTATGGCTGTAAGTTCAAATAATATGAGACTTGTCTTCTGGTGTTCTATTATTCCGGGTCTTCTTGCTATAGCAACCATTGCTTTTTTTGTGAGGGATACAGTGGTAAAGAAGCCAGAGGTCAGTCAGCGGGCTGTGAAAGGGAGCTTTTCCATAAAAAAAACTATTGATGGAAGGTTCAGGGTTTTCTTATTTATTGTGGTTCTCTTTACGCTTGGTAAGATTCCCGAGGCATTCCTGCTGCTCAGGGTAAAGGAACTTGGTGTAGATGTAAGACTTATACCTGTATTATACCTTTTTTTTAATATAACCTCAGCATTCCTTGCCACACCTTCAGGGATACTTGCAGACAGGTATGGTAAAAGAAAGGTAATATTTGCAAGTTATCTTGTGGCTGCTTTTATTTTTACTGGATTTGCCTTTTCTTATGGAGAATGGCATGCCTGGATACTTTTTGTAATTTATGGCATATTCGTTGCGATGAATGAGGGTAATCAGAGGGCTTTCGTTGCTTCATTGATTGATCCCGAGAAAAAGGCAACAGGATATGGAATCTATCACACCATGGTGGGACTTTCAGCTCTTCCTGGTGGTCTTATAAGTGGGACGCTTTATCAATTAAAAGGGTCAAAAATAGTTTTTTTATATGGAGCAGTTCTTTCATTGATTGCAGCTTTTTCTTTTTATCTTTTTCTTATAAGAAATTTTTCAAAGATCAATAAATGAATTTCATAAATCAGAATCAAAAAATATTTGACATTCACCTTAATGTTTGATAGGATTTATTTAATACAAAAGCGTCTTTGGACGCTAAAAATTAAAAGGAGGTAAAGGATGGCAGCAAAAAAGACCGCTAAGAAAAAGGCTGTTAAGAAAACAGCCAAAAAGAAACCTGCAAAAAAGGTTGCCAAGAAAAAAGTTGCTAAGAAACCAGTGAAAAAGGTTGCCAAGAAAAAGGTTGCCAAGAAGCCGGCAAAGAAGGTTGTAAAAAAGCCAAAGGCTGCAAAGCCAAAAAGGCAGCCAAGCCCTGAGTTCATGAAGCCCCTTAATGTAAGTCCTGCCCTCCAGAAAATAGTTGGTCCAGGCCCCCTGCCAAGGACAGAAGTAACAAAGAGATTATGGGCCTACATAAGGAAGAACAATCTTCAGGACCCTGTAAACAAGAGAATGATCAACGCTGATGATAATCTCAGGGAGATATTTGAGGGCAGAAGCCAGGTTTCCATGTTCGAGATGACAAAGCTTGTAAATAAGCACTTAAGCTAAATTTTATATTCTTCCATACTAGAGGGAGTAGCATCACGGAAGGGTGCTACTCCTTTTGTTTCATCGTATAGGGCATTGACAGATGTCTTAATAATAGTACCTTCTGAGTTGAGATATATAATCTCACTGATCATGGCATTTTTAATCATCCTTTGACATAGCAGACAGGGTTTTCCATTTGCAAGGGTTCCGTCTTCTTCAAAGCCCGCTATGTAGATGGTAGCATCCTTCATTCTTTCTGGGGAGCCATTGATAATTGCATTCTGCTCGGCATGAACAGCCTCGCATAGCTCATACCTTTCGCCAGCGGGTATATTGAGCTCCCTTCTTTTGCAGGTTCCACTGTCAATACAATTTACAGTACCCCGGGGCGCACCATTGTATCCAGTACTTACTATTACATTGTCTTTTACAATAACAGCACCATATCTTCTTCGCAAACATGTGGAACGGGAAGCTACGACCTTTGCAATCTCAAGAAAATATTCATCCCAGCCAGGTCTAAAATGTGTTTTCTTGCTGTCTTGCATGATGAAGTATTATAGCATTTTGCTTTTCTGCTTATACAATTTAAGGTCTGGTCTGTAATAAAGTTGTATATTTATATTTCAGCTGATTATACTAAATAAATGCAGAAAATCCTTATAATAAAGCCAAGCTCTCTGGGAGATATTATTCACAGCCTTCCTGTGCTCAATTCACTTAATGAATGTTTTCCTGAAGCAGAGATTCACTGGCTTATTGCAAGGAATTTTGCTCCACTTCTTGAGGAACATCCCATGATAAAGAGATTGTGGATAATTGATAAAGACAGATGGAAAGATCCTTTGAATCTTTTCTCTACAATGAGGGATTTATGGGGTCTCGGAAAAGAACTTAAAAAGGAAGAATTTCAAATAGTTATCGATCTTCAAGGATTGCTGAGAAGCGGTATTATAGCTTTTTTTACAGAAAGTCCGTTAAGGATCGGCTTCAAGGAGGCAAGGGAATTGAGTTATATCTTTTACACTCACAGGGTTGAAGGCGGAAGGGATATTCATGCTGTTGAGAGATATCTGAAGGTCCTTTCTGTTTTAGATTGTCCTGTAAAGGAAATAGTCTTTCCCCTTCCAGTTAGAAAGCTCAGCGAAGATAAGGAATATTATGAATTTCTAAGAGGGGAATATGCTGTTATTGCACCTGGTGCAAGATGGGATACAAAAATATGGCCAGCTGAGAGATTTGCATTCATTGCAAGGAGATTGCCCTTCAAAAGTATTATTATTGGAAGCAGGGATGACATCCCCATTTCTGAAAAGATTGTCCGCTCATCAGATGGTAGGGCCATTTCCCTCTCTGGAAAGACAGACCTGAAAGAACTTGTGGAGATAATAAGGAAGGCGAGGTTTGTCTTGTGTAATGACTCGGGACCAGCTCATATTGGAGCGGCCTTGGGAGTTCCTGTATTTGCGATTTTCGGTCCGACAAGTCCTATTAGAACAGGTCCTTACGGAAAAAATGTATTTGTGTTCAGATCAGAGGTTGAATGTGCGCCCTGTTTTAGGAAAAGATGTAAGAGCATACTCTGTATGGAATCCATATCTGAAGGGTATGTGTGGAGCAAAATAAGGGATTATTTAAATTTATAGATTGATAAAAAAAATATATTGCTTTCCTGAAGCTTCTTCCCTTTACAATATTAATGTTTTATGGTATGGTGAATTGCATTCATTATTATAAAATGCTCAATAAAAAAATTTGAAATGAACATTGTCATCCTTGACAGAGAATAGCTTTTCTTATAATGAACAGACAGAAAAAAAGATAAGATGAAAATTGGCGCGACCGTATTAAATGACTGGATAGACATTTACTTAATGAGAAAAATGGAAAATACCCTTGGAGGCTCGCCTTATCTTGCCTTTATTAAGGAGCTAGGACAAAGACTATATACTTGTTTAGTGAATACCTTTTTTCTGAGAAGGGCAAAATTATACTATTATGATATTGTTCTTGCCTATTGATTTGAAGGTTCTGTATATTTATGAAGAAAGGCCAGAGGAAGTATTTGACGCATGGTAAAGGAACAAAAGAGAGGGCAGATATTGTAAAGATAAGGCTTTATGAAGAGTCCAGTGGACTACAATAAATCGATTGAAAATACAGATAGATTTTTTACATGGTGAGCCTTGCTCATCTTAAAAAACATAGGGGAGGAGGTTTATGGAAGGATTACCATTAGGAAGCCTTGTTACGATCCTTACAAGCCTTATAGTAGGGATTCTCTTTGGTTTTGCACTTCAGAGGGGAAGATTCTGCGTTAATACTGCCTTCAGAGACATTATATTTATTAATGATCTGACCCTTTTCAGGGCTTATCTCATGAGTGTGGCAGTCGCTCTTGTTGGAGCGAATCTGATTGAAGATGCAGGCCTCTTAAAGGTTTTTGATCCTGAGGCAAATGCCTATGTAAGCACAGAGCTCGGAAGACAGGCTTTTGCACCTGTTGCAAATATTATAGGTGGTTATCTTTTCGGCATGGGAATAGTTCTTGCCGGAGGTTGTGGTAGTGGAATTCTTTACAGAGTTGGAGAGGGGCTCATGGCTGCTTGGATGGCAGTACTTGGATTTTTCATGGGAATAACAATAACCATTCATGGATGGTTGAGTCCTGTTTATAAGTGGCTGAGGAGTATAAAAGTGGAGATCAATGGCAAGAGCAATCCTGCGCTCTGGGACCTCTTTGGTGGAGGTCAGAATATCAAATGGATTACAATTGCCATTATTACAGTGATTATTTTAATTGTAGTTGCGAAGGGAAAACCTATTGGAAAAGCAGCAAAGGGCTTTTACTGGTCAACTGCAGGTCTCCTCATAGGTCTTCTTGCTGTTCTTGCCTGGTGGGCATCTGCATACTTCGGTGGTGATGCAAGAGGACTTTCCTTTACAGGACCAACAAAGGAGTTCTTTATGACAGTGCTCACAAGGGATTCCATGTCTCTAAGAGGTGAGTTCAATTTCTTTAATTTCTTCAAGAGTACCTGGAGTGCCTTTTATGTAATAGGTGTCCCACTTGGTGCCTATCTAAGCGCAAGGGCACTGAAGGAATTCAAATGGAAATCACCCCATGCAGAAGAGCTTCTCACAGTCTTTCTTGGAAGCATACTCATGGGAATAGGTGCAGCCATAGGAGGTGGTTGTAATATTGGCCACAGTCTTACGGGAGTAAGTACAGGAGCAATTTCAAGCATAGTAGCAACCATATTCATAATACTTGGAAACTGGACAATGGTCTACTTTAAGTTCATTAAACCAATGAAGGAGTGAACGGCCTTTGGCCAGCTTAATCTTAAAAAGAAAGGAGGCAGGAGAGATGAAAAAAGCAATAGCACTTATTGTCATGCTCACCTTCATTCTTGGACTTGCTGGACTTGCCCTTGCAGCGGAGGTTAAAGGAACAATAACAAAGATCGAGGGCAACAAGCTTACCATCAAGCAGGCTGATGGTAAAGAGGTAACCGTTGAGGTAAAGGATGCAAAGGGTCTTAAGGTCGGCGATACGGTAACAGTTAAAGATGGAGTGGCAACAGTAGAGAAGAAGAAAAAGGCAATAGAGGGTTGCTAAATCTATGCGGGGTCAGAAATTTTGACCCCGCTTTTTAAATTATGCCTTTTTAATGATGCTCACCCTAGATTCTATCCGGGACATAAAAATCTTTCAGAGTAAAAGAGGATATAGGTTTTCGGTTGATAGCCTTCTTGTTTTTTCCTTTGTAAATACGAGGCATGCGAAAAAGATAGCGGATCTTGGTGCAGGCAGCGGAATAATAGGAATCCTTCTTGCAAAGAAGTATTCGAAGTCAAGGGTATACCTTGTGGAACTACAGAAAAGCCTTTATGAAAACTGTCTTAAGAATATAGAAATAAATGGACTTCAGGACAGGGTAATGGCATTAAATGAGGATATAAGACTTATTGCAAAGGGCAAGACTATAGCTGGACTTGAAGAAAATACCTTTGACATTATAGTTTCAAATCCGCCCTTCAGGCCACCTGATACAGGAAGAATAAGTCCTGAGGATGAAAGAGCGCTCGCAAGGCATGAGATATCCCTGAAACTTGAAGATCTTTTAAAGGCTTCGCAGAGACTATTAAAGACAGGCGGCAGACTCTATCTTATTTACCTTCCGGAAAGACTTGTGGAGCTTTTAATAAAACTAAGAATATCAGGGCTTGAACCTAAAAGACTCAGACCCGTGCATTCAAAAATTAATGAGTCAGCAAGGATGATTCTTGTGGAGGCAGCTAAGGGAAGAAGACAGGGCCTTACCATTGAAAAACCTTTTATAATTTACAATGAACATGGAGTATATACAGAAGAGATGAAGAATATTTTAAAATAAGATAAAATGAGCCCTGTGCAGGATAAAAGTAAAGATTCAAGGAGTAAAAAGGTTTCCTGCCAGAGCGCAGAGCTCGATAAGATATTGAGATCCTATACTGATTACATCTCAACTGAGAAAGGTTTATCTCAAAATACTGTAGAGTCTTACAGAAGGGACCTCAGAAAATTTCTCATTTTTTTAAAAAACAGAATCAGATTTACAAGGAAGGATATCTCAGGTTTTATAGAAAAGTTAAGAAATGACGGGCATAATAGCTCAAGCATAGCACGTTATATCTCCTCAATAAGGTCCTTCTGTAAATATCTGCTTCTTGAAAGATTAATCGATGAGGATCCTTCAGAAAATCTTGAAACCCCGAAAAGATGGTTGAGGCTACCTAAGGCTCTTTCTCTTGAGGAGATAATAAAACTTCTTGAACTTCAGACAGACTCCAGATATTATTTAAGGGACAGAGCAATGCTTGAGCTTATGTATGCCTGTGGTCTCAGGGTTAGTGAAATAATCTCTATGAAAATGGAAGACATGAGATCTGACGGTGGATTTATAAGGGTAAAGGGCAAGGGTTCAAAGGAAAGGATTGTTCCTGTAAGTGAGAGGGCTCTTCATTTTGTGAAAAGATATCTGGAAGAACTGAGACCATTGCTTTTAAAAAATACTTCAGCCCAGGAGATTTTCCTTACAAACAGAGGTAAGGCCATGACCAGACAGAGATTCTGGCAGGCACTGAAGTATTATGGCAGGATTGCCGGAATTGAAATAACACCCCATGTGCTTAGACATTCATTTGCAACACACATGCTTGAAGGTGGCGCAGACCTAAGGTCACTTCAAAAGATGCTCGGACATTCTGACATCTCCACCACTCAGATATACACAAAGGTCAGCTCTGAGAGATTAAAAAAGACTTATTTAAAATATCATCCCCGGGCCTGAGATTCATTTTTCCCCTGACATTGCCCTATCAATTGAGAGAAAGCCTCCACCCTTTATTAAAAGGGCAAGGGCAATGCCCACCACAAGTATATGGTATTCAAATCCTTCACCCTGCTGATTTCCAAACCAGTTCATGAAGAATCCATTTTTCAGGTGATTCATATAGGCACATACAGCCATGGATGTCCCTATAGCCAATGCACATATTCTTGTCAGAAAACCAAGGACAAGACCTATTGAACCAAGAAATTCTGTAATCATGAGTAAAAGAGTGAGCCATACTGGAAAGTTAAACTGTGTACCGAAAAATTCAATGGTCTTATAAAAACCTTGCCCACCATACCAGCCAAGTACTTTTTGAGCACCATGAGGGAAAACAACAATGCCCAAGCTCAGTCTAAGAAAAAGAGAAGAAAGATTGTTGTCGGTTTTTAACAAAAGATTCATAAACCCTCCCTAATGTTTTTTAATCATTAAAATAATACTCTTTTTTTTAAAAAACTTCAACTCCATAGAGCTGCTAGGTAATGTAAAATTTTCTGTGTAAAATTGAAAATTAAAGAAAAAAGGGTGTATCCTCCATAATTAACAATGAATTTCTCAAAGAAAGGAGGACACACCCATGGCAGTGAAAGAACTCACTGA
>JAOACK010000028.1 GCA_026417875.1 Thermodesulfovibrionales bacterium
CATTTAAAAGGGATTGCGACAGTGGCCTACGGCCAGAGCAGTAGAGCAGCAGACCAGCAGAGCAGCAGCCCCGTTATAATTAGCTATGGCTAAATACAAAAATCTAATTGTTTGGCAGAAGGCAAACGAGCTCGCTTTAAAGATATATAAACTAACAGAAGATTTTCCTAAAAAAAGAGACATTTGGCCTAACTTCACAAATCAGGCGAGCATCATTATCAGTGGCTACAAATATAGTTGAAGGTTTTGGCAGAAGATCAAAAACAGAACTTTCTCGTTTTATTGATATGGCACGTGGCAGACTTGCAGAAACTCAGTATCTTTTAGAATTCTCTAAAAACCTTGGTTATATAAGAACAGACATTTCTGAAATTCTATCTTTAATAGAAGAAGTCAGTAAACTCCTCTGGAATTTCCAAAAAGGTATTTAACTACTGCTCTACTGCGCTACTGCTCTGCTGCTCTAAAGTGACAACTCTTATGAAATTTAGCTAGAGTTTAGTACTTATGACCTTCCCGAAAGAGCTTGCTACTTTGAGTCAATCTATGCTATTTTATAAATCAATAATTTAATTGAGAAATGTTTATTTTGAGAGAGGAGGAAAGGTAGATGCCAGCTAAAAAACCTAAGAGAAATAAGTCTGCAATGAAAAGAGCGAGGCAGGCAAAAAAACGGGAGGCACGTAATAAGGCTGTAAAAAGTACAATAAAAACACTTGTAAAAAAGGTTGAGGCTTCCATAGCAGCCAGTAATAAAGAGGAGACAGCAAAGAATCTAAAAATAGCAATTAAATATATAATGAAGGCTGCAGCAAAGGGTGTAATTCATAAGAATACTGCAGCACGTAAGATATCAAAGCTTACAAAAAAGGCTAATACCCTCCTTCTTACAGGCCAGGCAGCCTGAGCAAAAGATGCTCAAGGAATTCCCGGTTGGTCTTTGACAGGATGTCCATTTCGTGAAGTATCGGCAGTGCTGTGTCATAATCTTTTGTGCCTGAATAAAATTTGTTTAAGGCCCCAATGACCATAATTAAATCATCCTTCTTTGAAGTCCTGAGGGCTCTGAGTATTAAGAGTGCCCGTGCTCTATCCTTTCTTTTAATGGCCTCAATAAGGTCCCAGGCATCATATTCTGAATGTCCGTAAATTAATTCTTTTAATTCAGCAAGAGAAGGTTTTTCTATTCCCGAGATGGCAATCTTTTGAAGCTCTGCTGCTGCTATTGCAGGATTTCCCTCTGTAATTTCCTCTATATACTGAATGAGTTCCTCAGATAGCTTAAGTCCCATGCTCTTTGCTTTGTACTCTATCCAGTGTCGTACCTCATGGTCCCTGAGACTGACAGAAAGGAATTTAATCTCTTTCATTATATCCATTATCTTTTCTGGTGATTCTTTATTGTAGAGAAAGAGGATTTTTGAGTCACCTATTTCAGGGGCAATGCTTTTAAAGTCCTCTAATTTCAAGAGATGAGCATTTTTTACAATCGTCCATCCCTTATTACCAAAAAAGCCGGGTGTTGTCAATGTCTCTATTATCAGGGAGAGAGGGGGTCTTTCTGATATATCAAGTACCTGAGAGTTTAGTACTTCGCCCTTTTCTTTAAGATGGTCCTGAAAGACAGAATAAGCCTCTTGAAGCATGAAGGCCTGTTCAGAGTAAAGAAAATAATTCTCCTTTAAACCTCTTTTAATCTCTTCGTAGAAGTGAAATATACTCATCAATGAGCTCCACTGATATATCTCTTATAGTCCTGTCTATCTCTCTGTCTCTTGCAAGGAGGATATCTTCTATCCTTGCTCCGCTACTGAAATCCGTTATGAAAGGAGAGCTCAGAGTTCTGGATATTACACTGCCATCCGGCATTGATATATTAAATTCTATTTTCATAATTATTTCATAAATAAGTACCTGATTTGAACGTTCTGCCTGAACTGTCATGTTGAAATCCCTTACCTCAGCATAAATGGAAGTGCCCCTATCATTGTTTAAAATGCATCCCTTTTTAAGGAGTTCCTCGCTCAATACATGCATCAATCTATCTTCAAGACCTGGCAGATGTGTTTTATTTCTTACAATTATTTCTTTTATTATGCAAGTCCTTTCCAGGAGTGTATCTGAATCTGAATTATCAGACAGCGATGCTGAATAGAATCTGTAGCCGCATCCATAGATCAATAGATAAAAAGAGCAAAAGAACAGTGTTAATATACTCTTAATAGAGAAAGACCTCACTTATTCTCCTGTAACTATATTTACCAGTCTCTTCTTTGCCACCACTATATTTTTTATCTTACTGTCAGATATGAGTTCCCTGATCCTTGGTTCTGAAAGTGCTCTTTCACGGATAAGATCGTCTGAAAGCCCCTCGGGTATCATTATCTTTGACCTCAATTTGCCGTTTATCTGTATAACAAGTTCATACTCAGATTCACGGGCAAGTTCTTCATTCCATGAAGGCCAGGGATGTTCAAGTATGGAGAATTTATTACCTATCGCTGACCACAGTTCCTCAGCTATATGGGGAGCAAAAGGACTTATTAGAAGTAATAAATTTTCTACAGCAAACCTGAGTGAGTATCTATCCTGATCCGTGATTGAAGTTTTGCCTGACATATAATCCTGGAGCTCATTTAAAAATTCCATGAGTCCGGCAATAGCAGTATTGAAATGAAACTCCTTCTCTATGTCCACAGTCACTCTTTTTATTGTCCTGTGCGTAAGCCTGAGAAGTGGATGGTCAAAAGAAGGTGGTGTGTTTGGAAGAAGATCTTTTATTACTGTTTTTTGCTGATGAACAAAATTCCACAGTCTGTTTAGGAACCTGTATATTCCTTCAACCCCTGCTGATGACCACTCCAGGTCTTTTTCTGGTGGTGCTGCAAAGAGGCTGAAGAGCCTTATTGTATCTGCACCGTATTTATCTATCATATCATCGGGATCGACGATATTTTTTTTAGATTTTGACATCTTCTCAACCCTTCCTCTTTCTACAGGGCTTCCGCAGTGGATGCACCTGTCATTTTTTACCTCTGATGGAAAGAGCCAGTCATGGCTGGGACACTTTAAGGTCTCCATACAGACCATACCCTGTGTGAGGAGGTTGATAAACGGTTCGCTGAAATTAATAATTCCAAGGTCTCTCATAACTTTTGTAAAAAATCTCGAATATAGCAGGTGGAGAACTGCATGTTCTATACCACCAATATATTGATCAACTGGCATCCAGTAGGATAAAGGCTCAAGGTCAGAAAGGAAATCCAGCTTCCTGCCATTTTCTAAAAGACAGTAAGCAAGGAAATACCAGGAGGAATCAACAAAGGTGTCCATGGTATCTGTTTCCCTGCGTGCCATAGAATTGCAAACAGGGCATTTTGTCTTTAAAAATTCTTCTGATTCAAGAAGAGGAGAACCACCTCTACCAGTAAATTTCACATCTTCAGGAAGGATAACAGGAAGGTCCTTTTCAGGGACCGGTACTATTCCGCATCTGTCACAGTAAATAATGGGTATGGGTGTGCCCCAGTAGCGCTGTCTTGAAATACCCCAGTCTCTTAGTCTGTAATTTATCTTTCTTGAACCTATACCTTTTTCTTCAAGGTATTTTATTATCTCTTCTCTTGCCTTTTGAGAAGGAAGTCCAGAAAATATACCCGAGTTAATAAGATAACCCTCATCTTCATAAGCAGATTCAAGTACTTGAGGGATTCTATCTTTATCTGGCACAATTACAATCTCGATAGGAAGATTATACTTCTTTGCAAAATCAAAATCCCTCTGGTCATGGGCAGGAACACTCATTATTGCTCCTGTGCCGTATTCCATGAGAACAAAGTTTGCTACATAAACAGGTACCTTTCTGCCATTTACAGGATTTATTGCATAGTATCCTGTAAAATAGCCGGGCTTAATTAAAGGATCTCCATAATATGACTTAAGTTCCTGGAGAATCTCTTTTTTATTTACAAGCCTTTCACTTAATGGATGATTGGGAGCAAGGCATACAAAGGTGCATCCCCACAATGTATCAGGCCTTGTTGTGAATATGAGAATATCTTCATTTACCCCATCAATCCTGAATCTGACCTCAGCACCCTCGCTCCTGCCAATCCAGTTCTTTTGCATGGTGATAACCCTTTCTGGCCATCCCTTCAGTGAATCAAGGTCCTTAAGCAGCTCTTCAGCATAGGCAGTGATTTTAAAAAACCACTGCTCGAGCTCTTTCTGGATGACCTGTGAGTCACATCTCCAGCACTTACCATCAATAACCTGTTCATTGGCAAGCACTGTCTCGCAGGAAGGACACCAGTTAACAAAAGATGCTTTTCTGTAGGCAAGTCCTCTTTCATAGAGCTTAAGAAAGAACCACTGATTCCACTTATAATACTCTGGATGGCATGTGGCAAGTTCCCTCTGCCAGTCATAGCTGAGACCGAGTTTTTCAAGCTGGTTTTTCATGTATTCAATGTTTTCATAGGTCCACTTTGCAGGATGCACTCCATGTTTTATTGCAGCATTTTCTGCAGGAAGCCCGAAGGCATCCCATCCCATGGGATGAAGTACATTGTAACCATTCATCCTCATGTATCTTGCGATTACATCACCTATTGCATAATTTCTCACATGACCCATATGAATCTTTCCTGATGGATAGGGAAACATCTCAAGACAGTAAAATTTCTTCCTCCTCAGGTCTGTTTTTGTTTTAAAAATATCTCTTTCTTTCCAGATTTTTTGCCACTTTGGTTCTATATCCCGGTGATTATATTTATCAGGCAAGTCTGGCACCTCCCTTTTTTCAACTTTATTGAAAAACCTCTTGTATTTTACCATATCTTTTCAGGATGGCAATAAAAACATAACCTCTTGTGTCTTTTTTTGATATAATTAACATGTAAAGCGGAGGAGGTAAGGAACTTTGGAAGAAAGAAGGCGTTATCCAAGGATTACAGTTGAGGGTATAAGTGGAAGGATGCTCTGTGCTGAGAAGGCTAAGGTACTAAATATAAGCCTGGGCGGTATGGCAATAGAGATCTCAAAAAGACTGGAGATAAACAGAGAGTATTCACTTAAACTTGAAAGCAAAGGCGATAGATTTGATTTCAGAGGTAGAGTTGTTTGGGCATCCCTTGTTGGAAGTCTTAAGGGTAACCGTGGAGATATAATTCCTGTTTATCACGCAGGACTTAAGTTTGTAGATCTCTTTAACGAAAAGGCTCAAAAACTTATTGAATTTATAGAGCGTCACAGGATGGGTGAGAGTAAATTTGAAGACAGGATAGAGGGTCTCAGATTCAAGGTAAAGTCCCTTGAGGGTGTAATTGTTGATTATCCACGTAACTATAAAGTAAAGATAATAAGCCTTGGCGGGATGCTCATAGAGCTTCAAGAGGCCTTCGAGATTAACAGGGTATTTCCAATGGAGATTATCATTCCAGGCGGTCTGAAGATTGAAGTAACAGGACGGATAGCTTCCTGTAATCAGAATGAAAAAAATAAAGATCTTTATGATACAGGAATAGAGTTTATTAACATGAATCCAGAGGACAGAAATAAACTTTCTGATTTTCTTAAATCTTTAGGGATATAAAAGCAAGGACCTTTATAGGTCGGGGTAGTAAAAATCATTTAGCCGGATTCATTCACTCTCTACTTTATTACCTTTCCTGCTTTCTGTTCTGTAGAGGTGGAAGGCGCAATCAGGACCGAGCAGATTTCTGGCTGAATCACGAGGGATCTTAATCCTGCCAAAAAGGATTAGTCTCCTGTAGAAGGTTTTTAACCTTAGTATTTCTGCTTTTGGATTTTTGAATTTTTCCACAAACTATTTTATCATTTTTTGTATGGTCATTTTAAATTGCGACTTTCAGTTTGAGCTAAGGTATAATAATCTAAGCGAGAGTGGCGGAACTGGCAGACGCGCTGGACTTAGGATCCAGTGGGGTAACCCGTGGGGGTTCAACTCCCCCCTCTCGCATTACAGAGCATAGATAATTAAATTTAGCCTGCCAGTTTATGAGCTCGGAGAATTTATGAGGCTGACAGAAAAAGTAAAAGCAGCTGGTTGAGCAGCAAAGATAGGTCCGTCGGACCTTGAAGGCTTGCTCAGCGACCTGGATTTTCATTTATCTCCCTCTGTTATTGTAGGACCGGGAGATGATGCAGGAGTTTTTATTCTCGAAGAAAAGTGGATTAAAAATGGTGAGTGGGCTTTTGTAGAAACAGTGGATATAATTACTCCTCTTGTTGATGATCCCTTTCTCTTTGGTGCAATAAGTGCTACAAATTCCTTAAGTGACATCTATGCCATGGGCGGTAGACCCCTTACAGCTCTTGCCATACTCGGATACGATCCCTGTGATTTTGATAGGAATACAATAAAGGAGATCTTAAGGGGTTGTATCAGCCAGCTTGAACTTGCAGGAGTAAGCCTTCTTGGTGGTCATACAGTTGAGGATCCAGAGGTTAAGTTTGGCCTTTCTGTTACAGGTATTGTTTTAAAGAATGAGATTTTAAGAAAAGAAGGTGCCATGCCAGGAGATCTGCTCTGCCTTACAAAACCCCTTGGCACAGGTCTTGCGACAACTGCTTTAAAAGCACAGCGGCTTTCTGAAGAATGGTTCAGCGAAGTCCTCTCATGGATGCTAATGCTTAATGATAAGGCAAGGGATATAGCTCTCAAGGCAAAAGCAAGGTCCTGTACTGATATAACAGGATTCGGGCTTCTGGGTCTGTCTCAATATGATTTCTCAAAGTCCTGTGGACTACCATCTCTTCTTTGAAAGGATTCCAAAATTTTCCTTTGTAAAGGAGCTTATAAGCTCAGGGTTTGTGCCCAGGGGTTCTTATGATAATCTTAATTTCTGTAGAGAAAAAATCATTTCAAAACTCGATGAAGATGATCTTCTTGTGCTTTCAGATCCCCAGACCTCAGGAGGGCTGCTTTTTTCAGTGGCTCCAGAAAATCTCTCACTTATTGAAGGTTCAGGTGTCTTTTTTTCTGTTATCGGTGAGGTCAAAGACGGTTCTGGCAGAATATACATTCATTGAGCTATGAGGTAGGGGTTGTATCAAGAAAAAAGAGTCAGTATCTTACTTCTTCTCCACAGTCATCTTCCTTTTTTAAGAGAATGCCAAATAAAAGAGCCTGTAGAAGAGACATGGTTTTTTGAGGCAGTTATTGAGTCTTATATTCCCCTGATCAGAATATTTGAAGAACTTGCCGAAAGAAAGGTGACCTTCAGGGTAGTGCTTTCTCTCAGCCCAACCCTCCTTGAGATGTTAGATGATCCCTATTTAATGAACAGATTAAAAGAACACCTTAATAATTTAGATTCCCTAATTAAAAGAGAACTTAGAAGAAAAAAAAGGACTGTTTTTTATGAGATTGTAGAATTTTACAGAAAAAGGATTGAAGAAACAGATTACTTTTTAAGAAGGAGAAAAATAACAAAAGCCTTTCAGGATCTGGCAAAGAATGGTTATCTTGACCTCATTACAACAGCAGCAACCCATGCCTATTTACCTCTTTTTTCTTCCTATCCCCATGTGGTGTGGCTTCAGATTAAAACAGGACTTGAAATATTCAGAAGACATATCAAATTAAGGGGTGGTGCTCTGCAGGGTTTCTGGCTTCCTGAATGCGGTTATTATGAAGGATTGTTCCCCTTGCTTAGAAAGGCGCACATAGACTGGACCGTGCTTGAAGCACATGGCATAGTATTTGGTAGGCCTGTGCCTCCTGAAGGAATTTTCAGACCTGTTTTATCTCCAGAAGGCATACTTCTTTTTGCAAGAGATGCAGAGACATGCAGATTTGTATGGTCAAAGGACATAGGCTATCCAGGCAATCCATGGTATCGCGATTTTTATAAGGATGTTTGCTATGAGTTAAGTGACAGTGAGTGGAGGCTCTTCAGGAAGGATGGTATAAGACACCATACTGGCCTCAAATATTATAGAATTGGAGGCAAGGAGAAAAAACCTTATATAAGGGAAAAAGCATTGAATATTGCCAATCTTCATGCAGTAGATTTTGTTAAAAAACTTGAAGCAAGGGCCTCTCAGGCAATGGAATTAACAGAGAGACCTGTTATAGTCCTTGCCTTTGACACAGAACTTTTTGGGCACTGGTGGTTTGAGGGACCTGAGTGGTTGAAAAAAATAATAGAACTTATTGCAGTGAATGATAAATTAAGACTAATAATACCCGAGGATGTATTAGATAATAACTCTCGGTTCAGAGAGGTTTTACCCGTTTCTTCAAGCTGGGGTGAAGGTGGATTTAACAGCACATGGTTATCAAAGGAGAATTCAGCCTACGTAAAGGCTATTTACAGAGCTATTGAAGAAGCACCAGCTTCAATATTTAAATCATCGAATGCCCGCCCTTTCAGAAAGCCTTCAGCCCTGAGAGAATTCCTTCTCATGCAGTCAAGTGATTTTCTATTTATGCTTAAAAGGGATGAGAATTCCAAAAGATATGGTGAGAGAAGACTTAAGGAACACCTGATGGCCTTTTATAAGGCTCTATTTTGAACGCTGGAAAAGTTTTTCGTATTCATATTTTTTAAGATATTCCACGAACTCGTTTGCTGCGGAGGTTAGTACAGGATTTTTATGAATCAGGGAAAAATCTCTTGTGAGTCTTTCTTCTTTTAAGGGAATCATCCTGAGTGTACCTCTGCTGACCTCTCTTCTTACAGCCCATTTTGAAACAATTGAAATCCCTGCTCCATCCTCGACAGCTTCTTTTATAGCCTCTGTTCCACCCAGGACAGCTACAACATTAAGATCTGAGACTGATATTCCAAATTTTAAAAAATATTTTTCTATAACCTGCCTTGTGCCAGAACCCTCCTCCCTGAGTATAAATGGTTCATTAACGAGTTCATGAACTGATACACTCTTTCTTCCCGAAAAAGGATGGTCAGAAGATACAATAACCACAAGTTCATCTTTTAATATCCTATCTGCCTTTAATTTATATTTAGAGACATCTCCCTCAACAAGCCCGAAATAAACAATCCCGTTATTAAGATGATCAACTATCCTCTTGGTGTTTCCTATCAACACATGAAATCTTACTTTTTTATTTATCTTTTTAAAATCAGATATAATAGACGGAAGTAGATAATTTGCTATCGTGGTACTTGCACCTGCCCTGATGCTGCCCTTAATAAGGCCTGTAAGACTTGCTATTTCCCGTTCAGCCTGGGCATAAAGACCCAGTATCTGTTTTGCATACCTGTAAAGTATCTCTCCTGCTGGTGTGAGAGTTACGGTGGAGCTTGACCTGTCAAAAAGTTTAGTATCATAGATTTCCTCAAGAGCCTGAATCTGAAGGCTGACAGCAGGCTGGGTTAGATGGATGATTTCAGATGCCTTTGAAAAACTTTTTGTCTCAGCTACTGTGCAGAATACCTTTAATCTGTGATCGTCCATAGCCATCCTTTCTTATAAGTTTATTATTATAGCTTATAACTGCTTTTCTTTCAATGCCTGCCTGGCAAGGCTATCAGCCTTTCTGTTTTCCTCTCTCGGGATATGTGTTATAGTGTAAGCCTTAAACAAACCAAGAAGTCTGTTCACCCTCTGCCATAAAGCTAACAGTTTTTTATCCCTGACCTTATAGAGACCCTTTATCTGTTTCACCAGGAGCTCTGAATCTGAGTAGATCTCTACGGCCTCTGCTTTTAACCTGTGTGCAGCTTCTAGTCCAGCTATCAATGCCATATACTCTGCTATGTTGTTTGTTGCTCTACCAATAGGCCTGGAAATCTCTATCTCTTTTTTATCTTCTGCAATGACAACACCAATACCAGCAGGACCCGGATTCCCTCTTGAGGCACCATCGCTGAATATCTTCACTGTTTTCATCAACAATTCAGGTTTGAGATAAAAATAACCTGCATATCAAACTTGACCGAACTTATTAAGAAGAGGGTTTCCAGTAAAGTATTCTTTTGCATTGAGGACACTGAATAAGTCTGTCATTTTTTTTGATCTCAACATATAACTGAGGTGGTATATTAAGATAACAGCCCTGGCATATTGAATCTACTGCAACTGTAACAGCCAGCCCTTTGCCCTTTTCAAGAAGAGACATATAAAGCTCGTAATCTCCTGGATCTATCTCCCCAACCAGCACCGAGCGCTTATGCCTCAGTTCATCAAGGTTTTTTTCCTTTTCTTCCTTAAGCAAAAGGAGTTCTTTCTTTCTTTTTTCAAGTTCGGCTTCTTTTTTCTTTAATTCTGCCTCCTGTGTCCTTAGCTCTATTTTGACCTCTTCAGTAAGTTCCATAAGATTAAGTATTTCATCCTCAATTTTTAACTTTTCCTTTTCCGCACCCTCTATCTCGCTAAGAAGGGCCTGATATTCCTTATTCGTCTTTATCTCAGGGGTCCTTGCCTTGAGTTTTTTAATCTTCTCTTCAACATCATCCAGTTCCCTTTCCTTCTGTTTTTTCTTTTTTTCAAGCTCTGCAAGTCTTTGCCTGGCTTTTTCAGTTTCCTTCTGGATTTTTTCGGATTGAGCGGAAATATCTGAAATACCTGCTGGTATATCTGTCTCTACCTCTTTTGTTCTCTGAAGGATAGTATGGTCAAGTTCCTGAAGCTCAATAAGTTTTTGAAGCCTGGGCAGCACAGATTCTCCTTTTTTCTTTCGAAGGCTTATGGTGGGCCCACCAGGACTCGAACCTGGGACCAACCGGTTATGAGCCGGTAGCTCTACCAGCTGAGCTATGGGCCCGACAATTTATTTTAAACTATCTCACTTGAGAGAAACAATAGAGGTGGAGTATAATTATTTTAATCTGGTTATTACTTTAATGGATTCAAGGCGCGTAGCTCAGTGGGAGAGCGCTTCCTTCACACGGAAGAGGTCAAGGGTTCAATCCCCTTCGCGCCTACCATACTGAGGTCAAATCAGGTATAAGAAAAAGATTTCCAGCCAGACAACTGTTCTCCTTTAAAAAAGGTGGGTTAAAGCAGATGAAATTCCGTCTTGTCAGCAACTTTAAGCCAACAGGTGATCAGCCACAGGCAATTGAAAAACTTGTCAGATGGATTGAAGAAGGACACAGGCACCAGGTACTTCTCGGAGTGACAGGTTCAGGTAAGACCTTTACCATAGCCAACGTAATTGAAAGGCTTCAGAGACCGACCCTTGTTATTGCCCACAATAAGGCCCTTGCATCACAACTTTACGGTGAGTTCAAGGAGCTTTTTCCTGAAAATGCAGTTGAATTCTTTGTCAGCTATTATGATTACTATCAACCTGAGGCTTATATTCCAGAGACAGATACCTACATTGAAAAAGATGCCCTTATTAATGATGATATCGATAGACTGAGGCATTCTGCCACAAGGGCTGTGCTTGAGAGAAGGGATGTTATAGTGGTTGCCTCTGTGTCATGTATATATGGCATTGGTTCTCCTGAGGACTACTGGGAGATGCATCTTATAATTGAAGAGGGTATGAGGACAAAAAGGAATGATATCCTGAGGAGACTCGTAGAGATGCTTTACTTAAGAGAAGAGGAATTCAAAAGAGGCTGCTTCAGGGTTAGGGGAGATGTTGTAGAGGTCTATCCTTCATTCAGCCTTGATAAGGCAGTTAGGATTGAATTTTTTGGAGATTATGTTGATGCAATTTATGAGATAGACCCACTTTCAGGTAAAAAGTTAAGAAGACTTGAAAAGCTTGCTCTTTATCCAAACAGCCACTGGATTACCCCGAGACCGAGACTGGAGCGTGCACTTGAAGCTATAGAGGCAGAACTGAGGGAAAGGATTGAATATTTTAAGAAGCTCGGTAAGGAGCTTGAAGCCCAGAGGATAGAGCAACGTACCAGATTTGATATGGAGATGCTCAGGGAATTCGGTTACTGTCATGGAATAGAGAATTACTCAAGGCATTTAAGCGGAAGGGCTCCTGGTGAACCACCCTATACTCTTATTGATTATTTCCCAGAGGATTTTCTCATTGTAATTGATGAGTCCCACGCAACAATTCCCCAGCTTGGAGGTATGTATGAAGGCGACCGTTCAAGAAAACAGACACTGGTGGATTATGGCTTCAGACTTCCGAGCGCTCTTGATAACAGGCCTCTTAAATTTGAGGAATTTGAACATCGGGTAAATCAGGCTATATATGTCTCAGCAACTCCTGGAGACTATGAACTCGATAAATCTGAAGGAAGAATTGCTGAACAGATAATCAGACCTACTGGCCTGATGGACCCAAAGATGACAATAAGGCCTGCAAAGAATCAGGTTGAGGATCTTCTTGGAGAGATAAGAAAGAGAGTTGAGCGTGGAGAAAGGGTTCTCGTAACAACACTCACAAAGAAAATGGCCGAGGATTTAACAGAGTATTACAATGAACTGGGGATAAGGGCAAGGTATATGCATTCTGATATTGATACCCTTGACAGGATAGTTCTTTTGAGGGATCTGAGACTCGGCAAGTTTGATGTCCTTATAGGAGTGAATTTATTAAGGGAAGGCCTTGATCTACCTGAAGTATCCCTTGTGGCTATACTTGATGCAGACAGGGAAGGTTTTCTCAGATCAGAGCGAGCCCTCATACAGACAGCAGGAAGGGCAGCGAGGAATGTTAATGGAGAGGTAATCCTTTACGCAGATAGCATAACGAATTCAATAAAAAGGGCATATGAAGAGACAGAAAGAAGAAGAAGGATTCAAAAGGAGTATAATGAAAGACACAAGATAACACCAGAGACTGTAAGAAGCAGGATCAAAGATATAATGAGTTCTATTTATGATGCAGACTATTATGAGGAACCCCTGAAGATAGCGGAAGAGCCAGAGGTACTAAATGAGGCTGAGATAAAGAGACTTGAGGAAGAGATGAAAAAGGCTGCAAGGGAACTCGATTTTGAAAGAGCGGCAGAATTAAGAGACAGGATCATAGAACTTAAAAGGAGATTGCTCCAATTGACCTGATTATCTTGGCGGTACAGTAATCTCTCTCAGTTTGCCCATCTCGGATATAATTACTCCATCCCGACCGATCCTGAGTATCCTTCCGTTACCAAAAGCGTCACCCTCCTTAAGAACAATGCCATTGATTATAGCGATTCTCCTGTCCTCACTGACCATTAAAAGTGTTATTTCAGTAGCACCACCCGGGTGTGGAGCAAGTTTCTCAAGACTTATCTGAGGAAATTCCTTTCTGGCTATCATTATAGGTGATCTGAGAGCTTCCGGTACAGAAGTTTTTTTAATTTCAGGTAAATCAAATCTGAAAGGAAATTCTGCGATATCTACTTCTCTCTGTGAGGCAATGCCTCTAAATATTGCCGGACTGAGAGCATCCGTAACAATCAGGCAGAAAAGTATAAAAATATAGGGACTGAAATAATATGAAGCAAATTTTTTATTGCTCATGGATTGAACCTCGCTGCCTTTATCCTTCCGGATATCTGAAAAGTATTGCTACCATCAGCCTGCAAGTTGATAATTAATTTGTCAATATAAAGAGAGGGTAATCCAGGACTTTCCAGCAGGGCAATTTTATTCACAAACTCTCTCCAGTTTTCTATAGAACCCTGGAGGGTGAACATGGTTGAGATAATTTCGCCTTCTGTCTGGAATTCGGTAACTGTAAGTTTTGAAGTTGGGAAAAGGCTCTTTACGTTATCAAGTTTTTCAAGGATGAATACCTCAGATTCACTATCCCTGTATCCTTCGGGTAGGAGAGCCCTCAGAATTTCTATCTTCCTTTTAAGCAATTCGTCTTCTTCTCTTATGGATTGAGCGGTGGAAAGCTCAGCCCTGACTGAGAGGATTGACTGAGTGAGGATCTTTTTATAGTTGTCTGTAAAAACAAGAACTCCGGCTATAAGGCCGAGTATGAAGCCAGATGCAATATGAAAGTAGAGAGACTTCCTTAAATATTTATAAAAGGGTATCACTGGCTGAACCTCAGATCAATATCAAAAGAACCATCAGATATGGAGAATCTTTTATTTATAATTTCCACCGTTATGTCATCCTTTCCCTTTATTGAATTCAGAAGTTTATTGAATGAAAGGAGCATGCCTTTATGGGTGGAGGAGTCTATCCTTCCGGAGAGACGGAGGTTTATCTCTCCTCCCTGTGATGTAAGATCTATTGCCTTTAATGCTACACCATTAAAGGGATAATCCGATATCTCCCTGAGTACAAGAGATACAGGAGGTCGTTGCTCTTTTTTAAGAAAATCAAGTAATGGCTGAAGTCTTTTGGCCTCTGTGACAGTATTGTTATAGGACTCTATAAATGTTCTGAATACCCTGTACTTTGTAAAAAGTCCGGAGAAGTCCTTTTTCAGAGAGTTTATTGTAAGAAGATTGTTTATAACAGGTATCAAACATAACATAAAGAGAAGTCCGGAGGTAATAATGCTGTACCTGAGCAGATTTTTAAGAGATCTGAATCTTCTGTATTCTTCTGTAATATAGCTATCCCTGTGCGTTAAATAAAGACTACCCAGTGGAATGAGATACTCATTAATATCTGCGCCTTTGTAATGTAAGGTCTCAGGAACGCTTAATTGAACAACCTTAACTCCACCTATGGACATGGGAGGCTCCTTAAAATCTCCTGCAAGGATGATTTCCTCTGGTGAAATCCGCAGATTCTGTATACAATGAGTAATGGACATCTCTATTCCCTGAATATCAATAGAATTCAATCCCTTCTGGAACGTTGAGAGTTTTCTTGTAAATAAAATCGCTCCATCCTTGAGAAGGAAGATATTTTTTTCATCGCTTTCAAAAAGGCAGAGTACAGGTTTTTCAGACCTCTGAATGAAGGAGGCTATACATGATGGTGAAGCATAAATTGCCTCGATGTTCTTGCCATGAAGGAGAAATTTATTGATTAGCTCCTCAACCTCCTGTCTCCGGCTCCTGAGTATAGAGAGGGCTCTTATTCTTTTGTTCTCAACTACCTTTTCTCCGAGGTCACTATAAATCCAGACAGAATCAGGATAAAGTCTTTTCATTTCATTCTGGAGGAGTCTTGTAAGATCAGGACCCTTTACAGGTGGAAGGCTCAGAAAATCCTGAAAAAGTTCTCTGAAATCTGCTGTTAAAATAAAATTCTTATGTTTTGTTGTAGCAAGATAGGAGTCAAGTCCATCAACAGGTATGGTCAGTGTCTTTTGAATGAATATACCTTGAGGTCTTTTAACAGCCTCTACAATCTTTACATTCTTGCCTTCAAAGCTGAGGCAGATTTTCATTATTTATTTTTACCATAAGGTAAAGAGGAAATCAAGAAGCTACCGCCTCTATTATCACTGTATCCTCAAGCCTATTCGTTCTGAATCTCTTAAAACCCGAATTTCCAAGCCATCTGATTATTTCTACAGGAGAATAAGTTCTACCACCTTCTGTGTTCACAAGCATATTTACAGAAAAAAGTGCACTGCTTAGGGGCGAGGTATGGTCAGGGGAGATAAAAAATTCCTGTATTACGATCCTGCCTGCTATGTTCAGGCTATTTCTACATTTTTTCAGTAATTGAATATTCTTTTTCTCCGAATAAGCATGTAGTACCTGACTTATAAATATAAGATCATAATCATTGCCGATAGGATCAACCATAAAATCTCCTTCAATAAAATTTATCTTTATGCCGTCTTTTTTAATCAATTCCCTTGCTATTTTCACTGTTTCAGGATAATCCATAAGGGTTACATCCATATCCCTTTTTGCAAATTCCATTGAATATGTGCCTGGACCGCCTCCTAGGTCAAGTATCTTTTTAACGCCTCTTAGATTAATTGCTCTCATTACATCCCTTACCCTTAGCTTTGCAATATCATGCATACCAAGGATGAAGGATTCATGGTCTCTAAAGGCCCTGAAGGGTTTCCCTGTCCTTAGAACTTGATCAAGACCTGACCAGTTTTTCCAGAGTGTCTCTCCATGTCTGATAATATTACCCTGATAGTAAGGGCTCGTGGATACAAGAAATCTTGAGGCGATGTCTTTATTCTGGTATCTGCTACCCTGTTTCTTTAGCAGTCCCATTCCTGTCAGGCAATCAAGAAGTATCTCTGTAGCCCTTGGGGATGTGCCAATTTTTTCTGAAAGGTCTTTTGCAGAGAGAGGATTTTTGAGATGGTCAAAAACTCTAAAATTATTTGCTGTAAAAAGGACCCGTGCTTGTCTGAAGCCTGACCAGAGCTCCCTGAGGAATTTGAGTTCTTTTTTAAGAACATTTTTCATAACGGAAATTAAAGTATGAAGAATTAAAAACGGGAGGTAGATACTTCTACCTCCCTCAAAATTTATTTTACTGAAACTGTCTTTGTGGTTTCAAAGAAGAGATACTGGTCTTTTCCGACAACACCTTTCTTGTGATCTCCTCCAGCAGGTAAATACCAGAGCTGAACAGTAACATCCATCTCCTTTGCCTTTACTTCTCTTACCTTTTTGCCATCTTTTTCTACATCCTCATAGGGAAATTTTATCTCAAAAGTCTCCACCCTTGTCTGACCTGGCTGGAGTGAAGTATCTGCAAGAATACCTGATTTTCTGAAAGGACCGTAAACCATTTTATCTCCCCTTCCCTTTGCGGGAGACTGGGGTGTATAAATTTTTGAGGTATTGAATATTACATTACCATCCTTTGTCTTAGCGGTCACATCCAGGACCAGCCTGTTTGGAGATGGTCAACCATCAGGTACCCTGTGACCTGCATTGCTTGAAAGTTTTACAGTAACATAAGCCGTCGGTATAGAATCTCCTGCCCTTGGAAGGAAATAATAGCCCCTTGCCTCAACCTCTACATTAACAGCGCTTTTTGCCTGATCAGGATCCCTGTAGGCTGGCATGAAATGGCCTTTTTTATTCTCTTTCATATGACATTCCTGACAGGTTTTGAAGCCGCCTGAAGGTATATAGGCATGTAGATAACTTCCATAAAGTGTTGCACACTGTGTGGGCTCTGTAAGTTCAAAATTCGGTCCAAGGCCGTGGCACTGCCCGCATAAAATGGATTCTGTCATTATAGGGCTCTTTTTCAGTTTTGTATATTTTGTGTCTGGATGGGCACCTTCTTTATTACCATAGATTACATCCCGTTCAGGCTCACCATCAGTCCATTTGTGGATTAAGGCATTTCTGTTATGACAGATGAGACAGTTTATGCCTAGTTTTTTAAGTTTTTTCTGTGCCTCTTCATCTCCTGCTGCTCCATCAAGTGCTGCCTTGGCTATCTCCTGAGCCACCTCATCAGTGGCATCCTTGATCTGTGGCAAATGACATTTAAGGCAGCTGAGCATATGCTCAACCTTGATATCTTTAATATCTTTGACACCTGAATAGGTCCACTCCTTCATTAGTCCATCTCTTATTGTGCTTGCAAGTGTAGCCATCGTCCTTGGAGATCCCACAAGAGAGGTGGCATGATAGGACTTTTCCCATTCCTCATACTCCTTTGGGTGGCATTTCTTGCAGCTGCTCACATCATAGAGTTTTGCAAGCTCGTCAATGGATTTTGCCTTCTGACCATAAACAGTAAGAGGTAATGCAATAACAATTGCCAGAATAAGAATCAATAGCCTTTTCATAATCCTCCTCCTTAGATGTTTTTTAAACTCACATTTTTAAATCTCTCAATGCTTCCTTTTCTCACCTCCTTTCTTAATTAAGTCGTTCAAGATTTTATGTTGTTAAATTTTTCTAAGGCTTTTTAATTAAATTTTGCTAAAAATTTTTAATCTGGTGTCATCCAGCAGGAAGCTCGGACAGGTTGATGAAAATAGACTCAGGCTTATTGTCCTTCATGCTTGAGTTATCAATCATAAAATTCATGATAAAAAAGAGACAGATGATAAAGCCATCTTTTTATTTCATATTATATTTATACCTAATGATATGAAGCTTGTCAACTTCAAATTATAAATTTAGATTAACTTAAGTTAAATATTTTGAAACATTCCGTAGCATAAAGATAAATTACATATGTAATGAATAACTTGCGGGTAAAAACATCGGGTTGTAGGATTGAAAAATTTTTTTAAATTTAGCTCTTCGTGTAAGACCTCCAAGTGCAAACTACCGGATGTGAATATAGATGGAAATACTGGTTTCTGTCAGCCAGCACTCTATCTTGAATTACCGGAGGGCTTAAAGGTTATTATAAAGAAGTGCTTTTGCAGGCTTCAGTTGTCATATACTAGATTTCAGTGTAAGTAGTGTTAAGTGAGTTAACAGTAAGTCAAATGAAGTTAAGTGAAGTCTTAGAGGAAATCTCCCAGGGCTGGATGCTCTGGATTTTGAGTTGCAGAAAGGTTGGAATAGGGCTTGCCCGGAGGGATGGTAAAGTATTATAATCTCGCATTGTTATATGATCTAAAGTAATAGTTCTAAGGAGGTTCTTAGTATATGAAGGCTAACATACTAATAGTGGATGATGAACCAATTGTTCTAAAAAGCTGTGAAAAAACACTTTCCCCGGCTGGATTTCATGTCCTTACAGCTCAGAAGGCGAAGGATGCCCTTGAACTTCTCAAGAAGGATTCTATAGATCTTGTTATAACAGACCTGAGGATGCCGGAGATGGATGGAGTGGAGTTCATCAGACATATAAGGGAGATAAGACCTGACATAGGTGTGGTGGTTATTACGGGTTATCCTTCCCAGGAAAGTCTGAAAGAAACCCTGAGCCTCAAGATACTCGATTATCTTCCAAAACCTTTCTCACCAGCCCTTCTCCTTGATGTAACCATGAGGGCAATAGATGCAAAAAAGTCTATTGTAAAAGAGATTCCTCAGGAAGAGACCATAGAATTTATTGCCCAGAGGCTTGATGGCATTATAAAGAAGTACAAAAATAAACCAGGAAGCCTCATACCTGTTCTTCAGGAGGCCCAGGAGGCAATAGGCTATCTGCCACCTGCAGTGCAGAGATACATTGCAAAAGGATTAAATATTCCTGTAAGCGAGGTTCACGGAGTGGTTTCCTTTTATTCCTTCTTTTCGATGCAACCAAAAGGTAGACACAATATAAGGGTATGCCTTGGAACAGCCTGTTATGTTAAGGGTGCTGAGGAAGTGCTGAAGAAGTTCAAGGAGAAGCTTCATGTAGAGGTCGGAGAGGTTACGAAGGACAGGGCGTTCTCTCTTGAGAGTGTCAGATGTCTTGGTGCCTGTGGCCTTGCTCCAGTGGTTGTTGTGGATAAAGATACCTTTGGAGATGTTACACAGGCAAAGGTGGATGAAATATTAGCCCATTATACTAAGCACTGAGGAGGCAAAGATGCCCAAATTCACAGTTGAGGACCTTAAAAGGATAAAGGAACAGGAAAGGGCAACCTTTTCGTTAAGAGAAGGAAAATTCAGGGCAAAGGTTACAGTTCATATGGGAACCTGTGGCCTTGCTGCTGGAGCAAGGGATGTTATGGATGCCCTCCTTGAGGAGATGAATAATGCAAATGTTACAGATGTGATGGTTACAACATCTGGCTGTGCTGGTTTATGCGCAAAAGAGCCCATGGCAACCGTTGAGGTTGTTGGACAGGCACCTGTTAAGTATGTCTTTCTTAACAGAGACAAAATTAAAAGGATATTCAGGGAGCATATTCTTGAGGGAAAACCTGTCGAAGAATATGCCCTTGTTGTTGGAAGTGAGACAGCCTATTAAGCTAAAGTGATTTAGTAATCCGTAATGAGTTTAAATTATCACTGATTACCAGTTACGGATTACGTTTTTTAAGGAGGCTTAAAGATGGAAAAAAGACCGAGGATAACCTTTATGCTATGTGGAGGCACTGGCTGTATAGCAGGAGGCAGCCTGAAGGTAAAGGAGGCCCTTGAACGAGAGCTTGCTGCAAACAATCTTTCAGATGAAATAAGTATAGTTCTTACTGGATGCAATGGTTTCTGTGCAGAGGGTCCTATAGCCATTGTCTATCCTGATGATATATTTTATGAGAAGCTCAAACCAGAAGATGCAAAGCTCATAGTCCAGGAACACTTCATCAAGGGAAGACCTGTTGAAAGACTCATGTACAAGGAGCCAGTTAAAAAGCATGCCATACCTGTAATGAATGAGATACCCTTCTTTAAACACCAGGTGCTTAGGGCCTTAAGAAATAAGGGTCTTATAGATCCTGAAAGAATAGAAGATTACATAGCAAGGGATGGATATATGGCTGCTGCAAAGGCACTTCTTGAAATGACACCTGAGCAGATTATAAAGGAAGTGAAGATATCGGGTTTGAGAGGAAGGGGTGGAGCAGGATTCCCCACCGGTCTTAAATGGGAGCTCTGCAGCAAGGTAAAATCAGATGTAAAATTCATTCTCTGTAACGGTGATGAAGGTGACCCGGGTGCCTTCATGGATCGGTCCATCATGGAAGGTGATCCCCATTCTGTCTTAGAGGGAATGATAATAGCTGGAAAGGCAATAGGAGCAACAAAGGGATATATCTATGTGAGGGCAGAATATCCTCTTGCTGTAAGAAGGCTACAGATAGCTATTGAACAGGCAAAGGAAAGGGGGCTTCTTGGAGAAGATATCCTTGGAAGTGGTTACAGTCTTGATATAGAGATCTATCAGGGTGCAGGTGCTTTTGTATGTGGTGAGGAGACTGCGCTTATGCGATCAATTGAAGGAAAGCGCGGCATGCCCAGACCAAGACCACCATTTCCTGTTCACAAGGGTCTCTGGGATAAACCATCTGTACTCAATAATGTGGAGACCTTTGCAAATATACCACCAATAATACTTAATGGAGGAGAGTGGTTCAAGAGTCTTGGTACAGAAAAATCTACAGGAACAAAGGTGTTCGCCCTCACCGGTGCTATAAACAATGTAGGTCTTATAGAAGTTCCTATGGGTATACCACTAAGGACTATTATTTATGACATCGGTGGTGGAATAAAGAAAGGGAGAAAATTCAAGGCAGTTCAGCTCGGAGGACCATCAGGAGGTTGTATCCCTGAATCCCTTCTTGATACACCGGTTACCTATGAGGATATAGTCCAGACAGGAGCAATAGTGGGTTCAGGTGGAATGGTTGTTATGGATGACCTTAACTGCATGGTTAGTGTGGCAAAATTCTTTCTTGAATTCACAACTGATGAGTCCTGTGGAAAATGTACGCCCTGCAGAATAGGCACAAAGGTAATGCTTGACCTCCTGACAGATATAACAGAGGGAAAGGGTAGAGATGGAGATATAGAGCTTCTTGAGGATCTGTCCCAGGATATAATTGCAGCCTCTCTATGCGGACTTGGTCAGACAGCTCCCAACCCTGTACTCACC
>JAOACK010000029.1 GCA_026417875.1 Thermodesulfovibrionales bacterium
ATCCTGTACAGTCCTCTGGCAGTCAGAGAAAAGATGGCTGAATCACCATCAAGTACATTAAAAGTAACTATTCTATATTCACCATTATATATAAATTCTCCTCTCACTTCCTTTAAAGAATCCAGAGGATTGAGGCTTTTCTGTCTTTTTGAATCACCTTTTGCCCTGTAAAGAAACCAGCCGGCAGGAGAGAATATTTTTCCTGAATGAACAAACTCACCTTCCACTTCTCCATCGGGAATAGCAACATTGAGCCCTATAAGCCCCATTATAGCTTTATCGCTCACTCCCTCTGCACTTATATGAAGTCTGAAGTCATGCACAGGTATGGGAATCTCTGCCTCAGCAGTTGCCCTGCCTCCGTAAAGCTCTGCAAATGCATGAGAGAAAAGCAACCTTCCATCATTGTAAGAGAAATCAGTTTTCAGTTCGTTAATCTCAACCTCAAAAAGGTTACCCTTCCTAAGCCATGCCCTCCCCCCAAGAATCGGAGAAAGGGGTGTACCGTGAACTTTTGCATTAAATTTCAAATCACCTATAAGTTTTTCTTTTACAGCCAGAGCCTCCATGAGATTTTCAAGCCTCATATCTCCTTCTGCTTCAAGATTAAAATAGACTCTGGATAAAAATTCTGAAATCCCAGAACTCAAGGATTTAACCCCTAGATATCCCTTTGCCTTCAGGTATCCCTTGTCTTCAGGCGCTGCTTTAATAGAAAGGCCTTCTATAACATCATCCATAAAAACTTTAAGTGCCATTTTTAACTGAGACTCTTTCAGAGGATTAAATCTGCCTGATAAAGTGAGTTCAGACCTTCCTGAGAGAAGTCTTATATCTTTTATATTTATCTCTTCAAGAATACCCTGATAAGCCATCCTTAACGGAAGGGCAAGTTCAGCTCTGAAGGCAATGGATTTCTTAAACCCAGGAAGCATGGTTTCTCCCGAAAGGTTTATCCCGATCTCTTCCCTTAATCTTCCATCCAGCCTTATATTCTTTATAGTCAAGGCTTCAGGCTCCCATATAAACTCACCCCTTGATACATCAATATGTTTTATTAATATCCCTTGACCCGTTTTCTCTCTTCCTTTATACTCCTTAAAATTTTCTACAATAAATTGCACTCTTTCATCATTCATTGCGAGATAGGGATCCCTTACAGAGATCCTCTTTATAACAGGCCTTCCTGTTAGAAAGGATGAGAGCTCAGGATAAACCTTAACTGACCCTATCCTAATTATTCTGTTACCCTTTTCATCCATTAGGCTGAGATTTTTTATTCCCGCATAAAGGGGAAAGACATGGAGATATATTCTGTCTGAAGTAGCGGGATAACCTGATGCAGACTGTATCTCAGGTAGCACAATTTTTTTTAAATAATTTGAAAGATAGGGATTTTCGGGAATGAATAAAAAGGCAAAAATAAAAAGGAATACAATCCCTAAATAGCTCAAATATTTTAATAATTTTATTGTTTTTTTCATACTTTTATTAAAGATTATAACATGTCTACTTTATGATGAGAAAGGAAAGCGTACAACAAAATTTCCGTTTAATTATTATATTTTAGAGAGGGTCAGGCTGAATGCAGCTTAAGTAGAAGCTAAAGCTCTTATATATAAATTTGTCAACGTTAACACTTAACAGTTACAGTACTTTAAAAATTTCTATCTAGAAAGAGTACCTGTCCCATTATGCTCTCTTGGTAAATCTTTTTGCCTGACCCATCTGTAGATAACAAATCTTCCTATTAAGGTACCCAGAAGGGCTCCTCCTAAAACATCCGAGGGAAAATGGGCGCTGTCTTCAATCCTCTCAAAACCAATCCAGGCGGCCAGAATATAAAAAATCAGCCTGAATCTTGGCAAATAGAAAGAAAATATTGTTGCTAACATGAATACAAATGTTGTGTGGCCCGAAGGAAAGGAAGAATATAGATATGTATTTGGAAAGGATGGACCGTAAAATACTGTTTCAAAACCAAGCTTTGGTCTCTGCCTTCCGAGCAGGTGCTTTATCTGTGTTACAAGAATTGTTATTACCAATCCATAGGAAAGGGATCTAAAAATTCTTTTTAAAATTTCTCTGTTTCTTCTGTAATTATTTATAAATCCTAAAATTATTAAATAGGCCACTATTACATAAAGCATATCATAAATAAAATTTGCCAGAGGATCAATCTTCAAAAAGAAAACATAGGTCTGGGGATAATTTATTTTAAAATCCCTTATGCATGTCATGATCTTTTTATCAAGATATAAAAAAAATAAGGGCAGAATAAAAAAAGCATAAAAAAGCAATCTATTTTCTCTGAAAAAGTGCATATCTACCATCATCCTCCAGTAACTGAAAACCATGGGCTTTTAAAAAGTCTCTGTCCCTTGACCTGGCTATTAAAAGCCTTCCTTTAACATTAGCTAACACTCCTTCTATATCACCTGTATAAACAGCCTTACGTTCTGAATAAAAAACTACACTCGGTGCATTTATTCTGTACATAATTATTTTTTCTTCAGGATTTAACTTCCCCCGTGCGTAAATACTGTATTTATAAAGAGTACCCTGAAGATATTGATTTACTGAAGGCAAGGCCTTTAAAGAAAGTATCATTAAAAAAACAAAAACAGGTATCAGAAGAACTAATGGATCCAATTTCTTTACTAAAAGTCCATATATTGATAATAAAGCCATAGCCACCATAATAAAAACTATCCATCTCATCCAGTAAATATCGCTTATTCCAAATTTAACCATATAACCCTCTGAAATCATAAAGGCTATGGCTAGAAGTGACGCCATAATTGCAAGAAGTAACCAAGAAAACCTTCTTAATTTATACTCTTCTTCCGTAATACCGGCTGAAATAATTATTGAAATGGCTGGAATTGCCGGAAGTATATAATTAGGTAGTTTTGTCTTAGAGAAAGAAAAAAATAAGAAGATAAATATAAACCATATAAAAGCAAAAAGTGTTAATGAGCGTAGGGGCTCTCTATGTAATGATTTATTGAAGATGGCAAGCATTGCCTGTGGCATGAAGGCAATCCATGGAAACATACCTATTATAATTACAAGAAGATAGTAGTATATAGGGCCGCTGTGTCCTGAGATCACATCCGTGTATCTCCTGAAGTGGTGTTTTAAAAAAAATGCCTGGAGGAATTCAGTGCCATTTATGAAGATCTGGGCTATGTACCATGGAAAGGCAATTAGCATAAAAAGCAGAAAGGCCTTGAGGTCAACAATCTGTGCAAGACCCTTCAAACCATTTTTAAGAATTAAATAAATGATTCCTATAGTGAAAGGAAATAATATTCCAATCAACCCCTTTGTTAAAAAGGCAAGAGCAGAGAAGGCATAAAAACCGTATATATATCTTTTGTCACTGTAAATAAATAGATAGAAAGATAAAAGAGATAGAGTAACGAAAAGAGTTAATACCATGTCAGTAACAGCTGCATGGGAATAAACCAGGAAGTAAGGAGTAAAAGAAAAGAAAAAAATTGAATAAGTAGAAATTTGTTTATCATATCTTCTGAGAAAAAGAAACAAAAATATGCAAAGGATAAATCCAGCTATGGCTGAAGGAAGTCTGGCAGCAAACTCATTTATGCCGAATATTTTGTAGGTAATTGCCATTAGCCAGTAAAATAATATAGGCTTATCATAGCGATTTTCACCATTGTATGTTGGTGTAATAAAGTTCTTGTTATTAACCATTTCCTTTGTTGCCTGAGCAAAGACAGCCTCATCCACATCAAAAAGGGTGACACTACCAAGTCTAAAAAAAGAGATAAAAAAAATTAAGAGAAATACAGGTAAGAAAAAGGTTTTCATAACATACCTCAAAAATTATTTTTTCATTAAAAAATAAAATTTGAAATTTCAAAAATTTTAAAGTGCTCAACACTAATATTCAGCCAAATTATAATACATGGCTAATAAGTCAATCAAGGATTGAATTGGCTCATTGAGTTCTGATTTAAAATAAAAGTTATCCTTGACATAGAATTATTAATTGTTTACTCTTTATTATGGAAATTGAGGTCACTGATTTTCTTGTAATAGGAAGTGGTGTGGCAGGGCTCAGGGCAGCAATTGAGCTTGCTAAGGCAGGAGAGGTTACGGTAGTAACAAAAGATATCCCAACTGAAACATCCACTGAATATGCCCAGGGCGGTATTGCTGTAGCCCTGAGTGATGAAGACGAGGTAGGAATTCATTATGAAGATACCCTTAGAGCGGGTGACGGTCTCTGCAATGAAGAGGCAGTAAGAATACTCGTTGAGGAAGGCCCCCTGAGGATAATGGAACTCATAGAATGGGGAGCTCAATTTGATAGAGAGGGCTCAAAACTTGCCTTTACCCAGGAGGCTGCCCATTCAAAAAGACGAGTCCTCCATGCCAGGGGAGATTCCACAGGAAAGGAGCTCGAAAGGGTTCTTTTAAATAAAGTAAAGACCTTCGGCAATGTAAGGCAATATTCCCATACCTTTACCGTTGACCTTATCGTTGAAGACGGTGAATGCAGAGGTGCCTTTATCTTGAAAATGAAAGAAAAAAAAATTACTGCCATACTTGCAAAGGCTGTGGTCCTTGCTACCGGTGGAGCAGGTCAGGTCTATGAGCGAACAACAAATCCCTTAGTTGCCACAGGTGATGGAATGGCAATGGCACTAAGGGCAGGTGTTACACTCAGGGATATGGAATTTGTTCAGTTCCATCCTACTGCCCTTTATCTTAAAGGTGCACCCAATTTTCTCCTTACAGAGGCTATGCGAGGTGAAGGAGCCGTACTTAGAAATACAGATGGAGAACAATTTATGAAAAGATATACTCCAATGGCAGAGCTCGCTCCAAGGGATATTGTATCAAGAGCAATAATATCAGAGATGGTTAGGACTGGAAGCTCACATGTCTATCTTGACCTCAGGCATATGAGCCCTGATTTTGTCAGAAAGAGATTTCCTACAATATATAACACTTGCCTTGGTTTCGGAATTGATATAACAAAGGACCTTATTCCTGTAAGTCCTGCTGCTCATTATATTATGGGTGGAGTTAAGACAGACCTTGATGGAAGGACAGATATAAAAGGACTTTATGCTGCAGGTGAGGTTGCCTGCACAGGTGTTCACGGTGCAAACAGGCTTGCAAGCAACAGTCTTCTTGAAGGACTGGTCTATGGTGCCAGGACAGGAATTGCAGCGAAAGAGAGAGAAAAGACTGTGGTTAAGACCGAGGTTAAGAAAAATTTCAGATTCAATAAAATAGAGCATGAAAGGCTTAAAAATATAAGATCTGAGCTTAAAAGACTCATGTGGGAAAAGGTTGGAGTGATAAGATGCGGTAAATCCCTTGATGAAGCGATTAATAAACTCAAAGAATGGAATTACATTACTCAATGGGACTATCTTACAAGGGAGGAAGGTGAACTAAAGAACATGCTCTCAGTGGCAGAACTCATAACCCTTTCTGCCCTTGAGAGAAAAGGAAGTGTTGGTGCCCACTACAGGACAGATTTTAAAGACAGAGGGATAAACTGGCAGATGCATGTTGAGATAGTAAAAAGGGATAAGATCGAGGTCAGATTTAAGGAATGACTGGTATTATGAGAAAAACAAAGATCATAGCAACCATAGGTCCCTCCTCTGTTTCAAAGGATGTTATTAAGGCTCTGATTATTGAAGGCATGGATGTGGCAAGGCTTAATTTTTCCCATGGTGACCATGAATTCCACAGAAAGGTCATTAAAAAAATAAGAGCTCTTTCCAAGGCACTTAAACGACCTGTTGCAATCCTCCAGGACCTTCAGGGAATTAAACTCAGGCTCGGTGAGATAGAAGGAGGCTCTGTTGAGCTTAAAAAGGGCTCAAAGCTTATGCTTCATCCCGGAACAGGTAAAGGAAATGAAAAAAGGTTATTCATATCCTACAAAAGACTTCTTGAAGACCTGAAACCGGGTCACAGGGTTCTTATTGACGACGGTCTTATTGAATTAAGGATAAAGAAAAAAACAAGGGATGCCCTTATAGCAGAGGTAATTGAAGGAGGAATAGTAAAGAGTAAAAAGGGTGTAAACTTTCCGCACAGTAATCTTAAGGAAAGGGCATTCACAGAAAAGGATAAAATAGACCTTGAATTCGGTCTCAAAGAAGGTATAGACATTGTGGCACTCTCTTTTGTCAGGGATGCTGAAGACATAGCCATGCTGAAGAAATGGCTCAGAAAGAAAAGGTCTGACATCCCCATCATAGCAAAGATAGAAAAACCAGAAGCCGTAAGAAATATTGAAGAGATACTCAACGAGGTTGATGGAATAATGATAGCCCGCGGAGACCTGGGTGTTGAGCTTCCACCAGAGGAGGTTCCAGTGATACAGAAGGAACTTCTCAAAAAGGCAAATCTAAAGGCAAGACTTACAATAACAGCAACCCAGATGCTAGAGTCCATGACTCTGCATGCAAGACCAACGAGAGCTGAGGCAACTGATGTGGCAAATGCCATTATTGACGGTTCAGATTGCCTTATGCTTTCAGGAGAAACAGCAGTTGGAAGATATCCTGTGGAAGCTGTGAGGATGATGAAGAAGATAATTATTCACACAGAGGCATCAATGGAGATAGAAAAAACAATCCCTGCCTATGAATACGGTTTTCCTGAAGCAATTGCTCACGCAGCCTGCTCTGTATCTAAGGACATAAATATAAAATACATAGTGGCATTCACAAAGACAGGTTTTACAGCAAGGCTTCTTTCAAAGTTCAGGCCACCTGTACCTGTAATTGCCCTTACACCTTATGAAAGAGTATTAAGAAGAATGAGCATCTACCATGGAGTAATGCCCATGCTCATGAGGAGACTGAACTCAACTGATGAGCTTATCAATGAAGTGGAAAAATCCCTTACTAAACAGGGACTCCTCATTAAAGGAGACACAATTGTTATAACAGGAAGCCTTCCGCCAACCTTCATCGAAGGAAAGACCAATTTTATGAAGATTCACAGGATAGAATAAAATTTGGATTTATTTAAGGTGTTGTTCCTCCAGAAGGTCCAGCAACCTCAAAAGTAGCACTTCCAAAAACTGTTCCGCTTGTCACTGTAATATCCCCTTTATATTTGTGATACAGAGCTCCTGTTGTTCCACAATTCTGATAACAACCAGCAAGATATTCCACGCAGAACCTGTAAACTCCATAGTCATCTGTCTCAGCATAATAAGGTCCATTCACATATTTATTGCTTTGACAGGATCCATCGATAAAGCGAAAATAATTAGTTACAGGGTATGCAAAGGGAAAGGATATCTGAAACCTAACCCTTCCAATAGGGATATCGTTGGAGTCTCTCACTATCACAGAGTAGTCCTTTCTTAGATAGGTTTCAGGAATATCAGGTGTATCAGTAAATTCTGCCGGATTTATAGTTATTGTTGAGCCTGGAGGTGCAATTATTGAATCACCTGGCAAATCAAGCTCTGTACCACAGCTTGAGGCAAGGAAAATTATCATAAAGAGAATTACCAAAAAAAATCTCTTCATTCATTCCTCCTATTTAATTACCCTTGGTGTTATAAATATCAGTAGCTCACTTGTGTCTTCTGATTCCCTTCTTTTCTTAAAGAGCCATCCGAGTATTGGTATCTTGCTTAATAAAGGAACTCCACCTTCAGAGACCTGTTCTGTCTTTTTGAAAATGCCACCTATAACAAGGGTCTCTCCATCCTTAATTAGGACATCCGTAGATGCCTGTTTTGTATCAATCGTAGGTATTCCACCAACAAGCCTTGTAAAATCTGGCTCATCCTTTTTAGTATCAAGGGTCATCTGGATGGAGCCATCTGGTGTGATATGGGGTTTTACCTTAAGCTCAAGAACAGCATTAAGGGTCGTTGTCTGGGTTCCCTCTGCAGACACTGTCTGGACAGGTATCTGCTTACCCTGTCTTATAATTGCCTCCTTGTTATCAAGGGTAACTATCCTTGGATTGGATACAACCTTTCCTTTACCTGTTCCCTCAAGGGCTGAAAGCTGAAGATCAAGACTCAGTGTTCTCTGGGCATTTATGTATCCAAGCCCTATTGCTCCACCACTACCCTGTGTAACAGCAGCAGGAAGATTGACCATAAAATTTGTACCCGTAAATCCTGAACCTCCTGGCAAACCAGCAGGTCCACCAATCCTGAGAAGGGTATTTGGTGAAAGCCAGTTTATACCCCACTGAATACCAAGCTCACGGACAAAATTGCTATTTACCTCCACTATCCTTGCATCTATAAGGACCTGTGGAGTGGGTTTATCAATGGATTTAAGGAGTTTTTCTATCTCGGGAAAGGCTGACTCAACATCTCTTATTATAAGAGAGCTTGTCCTTGTATCTATGCTTATGCTGCCCCTGGGAGAAAGGGCCTTTGCGTCTTTAATGAATTTTTCCACATCCTTTGGGTCTGCAAAGTTCACGGAATAAACTTTTGTAACAAGTGGCTCTGCCTTTATACCAGCCTCAGCTGCCTTTGCCTTTTCTTCATATTCCCTTGCAAGTACAGCATGGGGAGCTATCCTCATAACATTACCTTCAACAATAGCATCAAGTCCATGGGTCTTAAGTATTAAATCAAGTGCCTGGTCCCAAGGAACATTTAATAATTTAAGGGTGATCTTTCCCTTTACATCTGGATGAATCACGACATTGTAGCCACTCACATCTCCTATTAATCTCAGTATGGCAGTTATGTCTGCATCCTGAAAATCAAGAGAGATCTTTTTGCCCTTATACTTAACAGGCTGTACAGGTATCTCTACAGGTGTTACCGCTTTATCCTCTACCTTTTGAGTCTTTGCTTCAGCCTGAACCTCTGACTTTATCTCAGCTTCAACTGTCTTTTCGATCTTTACATCTTTCTTCTCAACATTAACCCGCTCCACGGCTTCTGTCATCACTGCCACAACAAGTCTATCACCCCGGCCACTTACCTCATAAGAAGTTTTTTCAGACATGTCAAGAACGATTCTCGTTTTATCAGGATGTTTTCCTATTCTTATAGACCTAAGTGGTGCAATGGCCTCAGGTGCCTTTGCTTTTGAGACAGTGCCTGCAATGTCTATGACAATCCTTTTGTCAAGTGGAAAGACATTTGGCTTGAGTTCTCCATCTCCCAGTATCTCAACCTCTACTATTCCGTTCTTTTTTGAAAGTTTTATGTCCCTTATCTCCTTAGCAGGTGGTAGCACCGGTTGAACATCCTCTGCCTTTTTTTCCTCAGGAGCAGTAACCGTCGATTTCTCTTCAACAGGTAAGAGCTCTATCTTTTCAGGTTCTTCTGGTAAAGCCTCGGCTACAGGTTGTGATTCTTCAATAAATCTTACAGTAAGCACATTGTCTCTAAATTCTGCCTCTTCTTTTAAAGGTGCCTGAAGAGCTATCTCGAGTTTTAGACCCCTTCCTTCCATCAAAAATACAGCAATCTCAGTAATTCCCTTTTTATCGGAAGTAATCTTTTCGCCAGGTACAAGTACCCCTGGAGCTACATCCTGAAGCTCTGCTATTAATTTGAATGGATCTTCTGTTGATCTATATATGGTATAACTGAAGGGCCTGTTTGCTTCTATACTAAGGGTGTTATCTTCTATGATAATTCCTGTTATGGCTGCCTGCTCCGCTGGTTTCACCTGACCTTTTGTAGCACAGGCAGAAAAAGAAAGGATAAAGATTGAAAATAAAATTAAAAATTTTATAAAGGAAACCTTTTTCATCTATTCCTCCTCCCGGAGTTTCAGGGTGAAATCCCTGGCTCTTACAACTCCTCTGTAATCTTTTATAAACTCCCTTATATATACAGCCTTAGGTTCAATTCTCATAACCTTACCATTATGAATACCAACTGTTGTACCTTCTTTTATTGTATAGGACTTGCCATCTGGTACTGTCACCATGGCATATCTCTCATTCTTATTCCAGACTATGGCAATGAGTCTGAATTCATCTACAGAATAACTTTCCAGAGGATGGAGTCCTCTCGGTTTTTTCGCCTCTGCCTCCTTTGCCTTCAGAACAAGGGATGTAAAGGGATCCCTCTGCGGCGGATTGAATGCCACTATCTCTTCAGAAGGCTTCTCCTCTTCCAATTTTATCTCTTCCTTCTGAACTTTTTGCGTCTTTGGAGCAGGAGTCCCGGCAGGTTTCTTTTTACAGGATATAAGAGGAGCAAGGAAGAGTAAAAAACTTAATAAAATAGCTAGTATCTTCACTTCTTAGCTCCTGTCTTCTGAAGTTCTTCCTCGGGTATTGCTGAAAAGGTAACCACTCGGAAGGCTATCTTAAGCTCTGCCTCCTCTTTCTGCTTCTGGAAAGTCATCTTCATATCAGGCACATTCACTATCCTCTTCATGAAGGCAACCCTGTTTAAGAAGCTTCCGAAATTATTAAAGCTTCCTACTGCCTCTATTGTAACAGGTATCTCATAGACTATGTTACTTGGATGTGTCTTCTTTTCAGCAGGTTTCCAGAGTGTTATCTCAAGTCCGGCATTCTGGCCAAACTGGGAGACCTCCCTGAGAAGACCTGATACCTCCTTTTCTTCAGGTAATTGTTCAAGGAGCTCGGCAAGCCTCTTTTTGAGAAGTTCATTTTCCTTTATCAGGATATCCAGTCTCTCTGCCTTTGCCCTTTTGTCTGCAATCTCTGTCCTCTGTTTATTTATATCAGCTTCAAGCCTGTTAATTACTTTCAGTTTTGGATTTACCAGAAGGATGAATGCAAGAATCAATATAACCACAGGCAATCCAAACATTATCAGGAGTTTTACCGGTTTTGGAAGTGCATTTAGATCTATCTTCTTTGCCATAATTATGCCTTCACTTTAAAGGATATTTTAAATTGATAAACTGATATCTTTTCAATGGTTGTGAGCTTCGTCTCATGGAGATAAACATCTGTAAAAAGATCTGATTTCTTAAGACCATCAACATAACTGACCACATCATCGTTAGTGTAACCATAACCCTCAAGAGTGATGCTGTCTCCGCCATAACTTAAATTTGTTAGCCATACGCCTGGTGGCAGAGCTTTTGATACTTCATTTAATATCTTTACAGGAAAGGACTGATCCTTCCTTAATTTTTCTATTATCTCCTTTCTTTCTTTAAAGGATTTATTGAGTTTTTCAAAGTTCTCCACATCTTTGAGTTTTTTATTAAGTTCAGCTATTTCCTTTTCGTTATTCTTCTTTTCTGCCTCAAGGGAAGATATCTTATTTTTAAGATGAAACATTGCATAAACAATTCCAATAGATGCAAAAAGGCTAAGGAGCACTCCTATTACAATAAAAGAAGGCAGTGGTTTTGGTCTCTTCTTTCTTTTTCTTACTGCAGGAAGAAGGTTTATTCTTATCATCTATCTCCTGGCCTCCTCACAGCAAGACCGACAGCAACTGCAGCAACAGGACCGATTTCGTCTATGAAAATAGGGTCAAATTTTTTTGGAATCTTTATATTTCTGAAGGGTTCAGCTGTCCTCACCTCAATCCCCAGTCTATCAGAAAGTGCCTGACTGAAATTCTTCATTAGGGCTGCCCCTCCACTCAGGATTACCTCATGCACATCCTCTCCGCCCTGAGTTCTGTAATATTCAACTGCCCTGATAACCTCGGCAAATATTTCCTCTGCACCTGACATGATAACCGGTTCAGCATCTTCAATGCTGACTGTTTGCAGGGATACTCCCTTCTTAAGAAGCTCCGCATCTTCATAACTGAGATGAAATTCTCTCTGGAGTGCCTCTGTAATCATATTTGTTCCAGCAGAGCTATCCCTTGCAAGAACAGGAAGTCCTCCTACAACAACACACATATTAATTGTACTTGCACCTATGTTAAAGAGTGCCACGACCCTGTTTGGCTCTATCTCATAATTGAGCTCATACATGTTGCTCAATGCAAATGCCGCCACATCAACCACAACAGGATTTAGCCCTGTTTCTTTAAGCACTGACACATATTCATTAACTGCATCCTTTTTTGCTGCCACAATGGCAACATCCATCTGACCGGCCTCAGGTCTTGGACCAAGAATCTGAAAGTCTATGTTTACCTCATCAATCGGGAAGGGTATATACTGCTCTGCCTCAAACCTTATGGATTCACTCAGTTCTTCTTCCGACATCTCAGGAAGGACTATCCTCTTGACCATCACAGAAGAATGACCTGCAAGAGCAATAGCAACATCCTTTGTCTTTATCTTTTTCTTTTCAAAAAATTCCCTGAGGGTTTCTGAAAGTCTTATTGAATCCATTATGGCACCGTCAACTATTACATCATGTGGAAGGGGATAGGAATCAAAGAACTGGAGCTCATAACCTGTTTTATGCTCTCTGAGCTCAACAGCCTTTATTAGACTAGAACCAATATCAAGACCTAGAACCCGTCTCTTACCGAGACCTATATTAAATGGCATAATTTATCCTTACCAAAATCTGAAGCATTTGTCAAGTATTTTTTTAAAAAATTCCAAGCCTTGCCATAAAAATCTTAGAAAACACTTTAAGCCAGTTTTAAATAGGTACCCCAATCCTGTTATAATCTCAAAAAGGGGTAAGGATTGACCATTAAGAGTTATTCAGAAAGAGAAACCCTTGAGGCTGGAGAAAGGCTGGGCAGGCTTTTGAGAGAAAAACTAAAAAAATCCAGAAATTTAAGGCCCTTTGTGTGTCTTTACGGAGAGCTCGGTTCTGGAAAGACTGTATTTATAAAGGGTCTTGCAAGTGCCTTTGGAATCTCTCCAAGAGATATAGGAAGTGCAAGTTTTGTCCTCGCTTCCGAATACAGAAGCGATCCACCTTTCTGCCATATAGATCTCTACAGGATTGAGGATATTGAAAAGGAAGAATGGATATGGGATTATATCGAAAAGGATATATGTGCAGTAGAGTGGGCAGAAAGGATTAAAGAGATTCCTGAAAATGCTATAAGGGTATATATTAAAACTGTAAAAGAGAATGAAAGGGAGATCACCATTGAGGGTATCAGTGAAGAGGATTGGCATAATCTCAAAGACTGGCAGACCTGAGCCTATAGAGATACTGGAGGACCTCCTTGTCTGGCTGAAAAATTCAGGCATTGAAATAGTACTTGACAAAGAAACAGCAGAAAAACTCCAGATAAATGGCACTTCCAGGCAGGAGATACCGGATCTTGTTGACCTTATAATAGTACTTGGTGGAGATGGTACGTTGCTCAGTGTTGCAAGACTTGTGGCTGGAAGGGATGTCCCCATCCTTGGAGTAAACCTGGGGACACTGGGATTTCTCACAGAAGTATCAAGGGATGAAATAAAAGATGCAATAGGTAAACTCCTCAAGGGTGAATATTCAATTGAAAAAAGAATAATGCTCCTGGCAAAAGTTATAAGAAATGGCAAAGAGATATCAACCAATAATGTTCTCAATGATGTAGTGATAAATAAAGGAGCCCTTGCAAGGATAATTGACCTTGAAACCTTTATAGATGAAAGATTTGTTACCCTCTTTAAGGCAGATGGCCTGATAGTGTCAACTCCAACAGGTTCAACTGCATATAATCTATCTGCAGGTGGACCTATTATATATCCCACACTTGATTGCATGGTCCTCACACCTATATGTCCCCACACCCTTACAAACAGACCAATTGTGCTTCCTGGAAGTTCAAAGATAGAGGTAAGATTGCGCTCGGAGAGTCAGGATGTTTATCTCACCCTTGATGGTCAGATTGGTTTTAATCTAATGCGAAATGACAGTGTTATAATTACAAAGGCAGATTTCAGAATCAGCCTCGTGATACCTCCAGAGAAGAACTATTTTGAGATACTGAGAACCAAGCTGAGCTGGGGTGGGATGCTTGGTTCTGAGACTAAAAATCCTGCAGTATAGATATGAGACATCTTGGTGAGTTTATAACAGTCCTTGAGTTTATTGAAAAACTCGGCTTCGACCTGATACCGAAAATTGATATTTCTCCACTCAATCCCAAGCACTCCCAGTTAGAAGATCTGAGGAATGAGATCGGAGACTGCAAAAGATGCAAGCTGTCAAAATATAGAAAGACCATAGTCTTTGGTGAAGGTGCTCCTGACTCCAGTCTTATGTTTATAGGTGAGGCACCTGGAGAGGAAGAAGACAGACAGGGAAGGCCATTTGTGGGAGATGCTGGACAGCTTCTGACAAGACTTATTGAAAAGATGGGATTCAGTAGAGAGGAGCTCTATATAACCAATACAGTGAAATGCAGACCACCCAATAACAGAGAACCTGAAGAGGACGAAATTAAGACATGTATACCCTTTTTAAAAAAACAGATAGAGATCATAAAGCCCTTAGTAATCATGACCCTGGGAACAGTTGCTACAAGGTCACTGCTATTTCTGAATAAACAGGAGAGTGCAGAACTGAAAAAAGGCAAAAGGACTGGTATAACTGATTGGCGGGGGAAGGTTTATTATTATCAGAATATACCAGTGGTGCCTACCTTTCANCCAGCTTATCTACTTAGAAATCCCAGAGACAAAAAACTCACCTGGCAGGATGCTCAGATAGTCCTGAAGCTTTTAAAAAAAACATCAACCTGATATAATTAAAAAACGAAATATGATTAAACCTGAAGGGCCATAAGATGGATAAAATAAAAAACCCGCTTAAAGACAGCAAATACAATAAATCGAAAGAAATAACTTATGCAATACCTTTACAGGCAGAAGAAGGGGATTCTATCCTCATATACCCTTTGAAGGTGCATTTATGAAAGTGCTCTGGGCACCCTGGAGGATGGAGTATATACTTGCTAAAAAACCTGAAGGCTGTATATTTTGTGATATGCCTTCAGAGAATAATGATCCAAAAAACTTTATCCTTAAAAGAGCAGTTTACTGTTATGTAATAATGAATAAATATCCTTACAATAACGGACATCTCATGATTGTTCCCTTCAGGCATGTCCCTGACCTTAATGGTCTTGAAAAACACGAAATGCTTGAGATAATGGAACTAACTAGGCTATCGATAAATTGCCTGAGGGAGGCATTTCTTCCTGATGGATTCAATATTGGAATAAATCTGGGCAGGATTGCTGGAGCCGGTATCGAAGCCCATCTTCATATACAGATAGTTCCGAGATGGGCTGGAGATTCAAGCTTCATGGCAGTCTTTGATGAGACAAGGGTCATTCCGGAGCATCTTGAGGCAACTTACAAAAAACTCTTGCCCCTTTTTGAAAAATGCACTTTATAAAGAATCCCTCTTGACCCTCCTGTAATGATGGAAGGACCGAAATTCTTTTACCATGTCTTTTAGAGAAAAGATTAAAACAAGACTTTCAAGGGAAAGGGGAACTGTATACAAAGATCCGGGTGGAAAGGTGTCTGTATGTCTTGTCTATCCTGATATCTATCATATCGGGATGTCAAATCTGGGATTTCAGGGCATATACGGACTTATAAATTCAAGAAAGGACTCCCTATGTGAAAGGGCCTTTCTACCTGATGCGGATGATCTGGAAGAGTTAATGAAAAGAAATTCCACACTCATCTCCTATGAATCCATGAGACCCTTACCAGAGTTTGATGTCATTGCCTTCAGTATATCCTTTGAAAATAATTTTCCTGATGTTCTGAAAATCCTTAAACTCTCGCATCTTCCTCTTAAGAGTTATGAAAGATCTGAAAGGGCCCCTATGATTGTAGCGGGCGGAATGGCAATGACTTCCAACCCTGAGCCCCTTGCTGAATTTTTTGACCTCATTATGCTCGGAGATGGTGAATTGCTGATACCTCCCTTTCTTGATGCTGTGAGGGAATGGAGATTTAAAGGATTTAAAAAAACAGATATACTTAAAGAACTTGCAAGACTTGATGGTTTTTATATACCTTCTGGTTATGAGGTAAGATACGAAAATGAGAGAATAGTAAGCAGAAAAAATAAAGAGGGATATCCTGAAATTATAAAGACCCCTGTTCTCAGGGATCTTGACAGAGGAGTGAAACACTCAATCCTTACTCCTGAAACAGAATTCTCAGACATGCATCTCATAGAGGTTATGAGAGGATGTCCCTGGAGATGCAGATTCTGTCTCACAGGCAACATTACACGATTAAGGATAAGGTCACTTGAAAGTGTATTGCAGGAGGTCAGGGATTCTAATGCATCAAGATTCGGAATAATAGGATCGTCACTGACAGACTACAGGTATATAAAAGAGCTCCTTCAACATGAAGGTGTTGATTTTTCAATCACCTCTCTAAGGGCATCACCAAAGGCTGCAGAGATAATAGCATTGCTTAAAAACAAGAAAAGTGTATCCATAGCACCTGAGGCTGGATCAGAAAGACTTAGGCGACTGATAAATAAGAACATAAAAGAAGAGGATATTCTTCATACATCAGAACTTTTATTTAAGGAAGGTATCGAGAATCTAAGACTCTATTTCATGATAGGTCTTTTTGAAGAAACAGATGACGATATTATTTCTATTGTTGAACTTATTAAAAAAATAAGGTCCCTATCAAAAAGGGGTTTTATATCCTTGAGTATAAGTATTTTTGTTCCAAAACCTCACACACCTTTTGAACGTGCCCCTATGCAAAGACCTGAGATAATTAAAAAGAGGCTGAATATTATTAAAAAAGGTTTAAGGGGATTAGAACATGTGAGAGTTCTCCATGAAGTTCCAAAGTATTCCTACATGCAGGGACTCTTCGCACAGGGTTCAAGAAGGATAGGATATGTGATTGAAGAGATGCTTAATGAACCTGACTGGCAGGAGGCATGTAGGAAAAGAGAAATTGATCCCGAATTCTACATCTTTAGAAGAAAAGACCCTAATGAAGTCCTGCCATGGGATTTTATAGAATATTAAATCATGAATTCCTTTATTGAAAGAGTATCCAGTGTCTACAAACGTATCTGCCACGCTGCCATGAGGGCTGGACGGAGTCCTGAGGAAATAAAACTCATAGCCGTCACAAAGACTGTACCGGTAGAAAAAATCCTGGAGGCGGTAGAGGCAGGTCTGAGGATATTCGGTGAAAACAGGGTGCAGGAGGCAAGGGATAAGATTCCTGTGATAATGAATAAATGTGAAGGCCTGAAAATCTCCTGGCACATGATAGGAACCCTTCAGAAAAACAAGGCAAAGTATGCTGTAAAGCTTTTTGACATGATTCATTCAGTTGATTCTGAAGAGCTTGCCTTAGAGATAAACAGACAGGCTGAAAAGATTAGTAAGATTCAGGATATCTTGATAGAAGTTAAGCTTTCTCCTGAGGAGACAAAGCATGGAATAAAACCTGAAAAGCTCTTTAAGCTTCTGGACTTTATATCTTCACTGAAAAATCTAAATATAAAAGGACTCATGACTGTACCGCCATATTCTGAAAATCCGGAGGACTCGAGACCTTATTTCAGAAAACTAAGGAATTTACTTGAAGAGGCAAATATAAGGGGATTTAATATTAAAGAGCTCTCTATGGGAATGTCCGGAGATTTTGAGATAGCCATAGAAGAGGGTGCAACCATGGTCAGGATAGGAACGGCCATCTTTGGAGAGAGAAAACAGTAAAATTAACCATGAAAATTTATTCTAAAGTCTCCTCCGAAAGTCTCTGCTTGATCTCTTCAATTAATCTCAGGCTGTCCTCAGCTGCTTCCTTCTGTACCTTCTGTATAGCAAATCCAGCATGGACAAGCACATAATCGCCAACCTCTACCTCCTCAGGAAGAAGCAACAGGCTGACCTTAAGCCTTGTACCCTGAGAATCAACAGTAGCAATAAGGTCTTCTTTATGAATTATCTTTGACGGAACTGCAAGACACATCTATGCCTGTCTCCCTTGTCTCTACTCCCCATAATCTCAATTTATCAACAATACTCCGCAGAAGTTCTTCCTTTTTTGAGGCTATTGTAGAAGAAAGTTCTAAACCTGTCTCAAGTGTATAAGGTTGAATTCCAATAAGGCATATCTCCTCTGGCATTATCCCGAGCATCTGAGCAGCAAGAAGAACCTCTCCAAGACCTATGTGGTGAACAGAAAGCTTGGAATGAAGTATCGTCGGAATCTCACTTTTTTCAAGTATTCCAATATAGCCAGGCTCCCTTCCAAAATCAACGGCATCCACTATGAGAACCTTTTCTCTACTCTCAAAGAGTGGAAGAAGGTCAAGACCCTTTGTGCCACCGTCAACAATCTCTATATCGGGAAAGAAAGTGTACCTCTCCCTCAGCTCTTCTACAACACGAACTCCTATCCCTTCATCGCTTAAAAGTATATTTCCGAGTCCAAGAACAAGTATCTTCACTCAGTCTTCAATCCTCAATTACCTTATAACCGCTGAATATGGAACTAATAACACCGCTTTTCTCAGCACGATCAACAAACCAGCTGATGTAAACATGTATAAGAACAAAGGCAATTATTAACCACATTATTAGATGATGATAAAGTCTCAGGGTATTATCAACAAAAAATGTTAAAAGCCATCCGCCTGCAAGTTTCCAGATAAAGCCAACATGGCTCTGAGAATAAAGAGCGAAGCCTGTTAATATCTGTATTATGAATAATATAAAAAGACCGAAATAGGCATAGGCTGCAAGTGCTGCATGACCTGGCTTCTTTAAAGCTGGCGGCACATCCTTCTTTAAAAGCAAATAAAATTGCAAGATCTGAAAAACATCCTTTATCTTTTCAATAGAAAAGGGATTAAATACCCTCCAGCCGGCATATGGATTGCCTGCAAAGGCCCAGTAGATTCTTATAATAAAACTGAAGGTAAATACATAAGCAAAGACAAAGTGAAGAAACCTCATCCATCCCATTATGTACTGAGTTGAGCTGTGGGCATGTATAAAGGGATTGCCTATGTAGTAACCTGTTATTGAAAGCATTATTATTGAGAGGACATTTAACCAGTGGGTCAGTCTTACAGGAAATTCCCATACATAAACCCTTTTAAGCATGAAGACCTCCTTTTTAAATTAAGGGGGCCTGAGGCCCCCTAAACCTTATACAATCCTTATTTTCACTACTTCCTTTCCCTTTGCATCAACTACATGTACTGCACAGGCCATACAGGGATCAAAGGAATGGATTGTTCTGAGGATCTCCACAGGCCTTTCTGGATCATGAACAGGTGTATTAATAAGTGAAGCCTCATAAGGACCCCTCTGACCTTTTGCATCCCTTGGAGAGCCATTCCATGTGCTTGGCACAACACATTGATAATTAACAATCTTTCCATCCTTTATCTTCACCCAATGACCGAGTGCTCCTCTTGGAGCCTCATAGAATCCGTATCCCTGTGCCTCCTTTGGCCATGTGGATGGATCCCACTTATCTCCATTATGAATTTTTAGATCACCCTTCTTCATATTCTCTGCAAGCTCATTTATCCACACAGGTAGCATTTCTGCTGTAATCAAGGTCTCTACACCTCTTGCAGCTACCCTTCCAAGTGTTGAAAAGAGGGCAGATGGTCCTACACCAAGGTATTTGAGAACACTATCTATTACCTCCTTTACCCTCTTATGACCTGAGGCATATGCAACAAGCATCCTTGCAAGAGGGCCAACCTCCATTGGCATATCCTCGTACCTTGGTGCTTTTATCCAGCTGTATTTTCCGTCTGTATTAAGGAATTCATAAGGAGGTTTTGGTCCTGTGTATTTTGGATTTGTCTCACCATCCCAAGGATGTTTTGCCTTACCATCTCCATCTGAATATTCATACCATGAACGGGTTACATATTCTGTTATCTTTGTATGGTCAACAGGATAGACTTTTGAAAGATCTCTGTTCTTTATAATACCCCTAGGGAAATAGGTATTCGAGGTATTAGACTCTCCATCAAGAGGGAACTGACCGTAAGATAGGTAATTACCAACTCCACCACCATAATTTGCCCATTCTTTATAAAAAGATGCAACAGCAAGAAGATCAGGTATATAAACCTTCTCAACAAATTCATGAGCCTTCTTTGCAAGGCTTAGCATGAAGGCAATACTTCCAGCGTTAAGGGCATTCTGGCTATTTGGATCAACAGGTATGGACATTCCACCAACAAGATAAGTCTGGGCATGGGGATTCTTTGCACCAAGAAGCGCCTGCATCCTTATAACATCCCTCTGCCAGTCGAGAGCCTCAAGATAATGGGCAACTGCCATGAGATTTGCCTCTGGCGGTAACTTATAGGCTGGATGTCCCCAGTAGCCATTTGCAAATATACCGAGCTGCCCTGATTCAACAAAGGTCTTAATTTTTTGCTGGACTGTCCTGAAATAATCTGCTGATGACTTTGGCCAGTCTGAAATGGACTGGGCAAGCTGGGAGGTCTTAACAGGATCAGCCTTAAGGGCACTAACAACATCAACCCAGTCAAGGGCATGGAGATGATAGAAATGTATTACATGGTCCTGTACATACTGAATACCTGAGATAAGATTCCTTATTATTCTTGCATTATCAGGTATTGTTATTCCAAGGGCATTTTCTACCGCTCTCACCGAGGCGGTTGCATGAACTGTTGTTCAAACCCCTCATATTCGCTGAGCAAAAAGCCAGGCATCTCTTGGATCTCTGTCTTTAAGGATAATCTCAAGTCCTCTGAAAGCCGTACTTGCAGCCCAGGCATCAACAACCCTACCACCCTCAACCTTTGCCTCAATCCTGAGGTGGCCTTCAATCCTCGTAATTGGATCAATTGCAATCTTTGCCATAAATACCTCCTCCTTTTTTAAATTTATTTTTCTTCTTTATCACCTTTAACTGCTTTTACAATTGCATGAGCAGCAATACCTGCTGCTGTTGCAGCTGCAAGACCAAGACCGATCTTATCAGCAGTTGATTCAATACCAAATCCTGGAACCTTTGGCAGTCGCTGATAAAATGGTGACATTTTATCCCAGTTATGGTCTGCCGCACAGGCAATGCATCCATGACCTCCCTGTACTGGCC
>JAOACK010000030.1 GCA_026417875.1 Thermodesulfovibrionales bacterium
GTGCTGGGAATGCTACGACTGCGTGAAGATATGTCCGCAGCAGGCAATTGAGGTGAGGGGTTATCAGGACTTCAATCCCCTTGGAGCAAATGTTATCCCTATGAGGGGTACAGACTCTATAATGTGGACAATCAAGTTCAGAAACGGTGCTATTAAGAGATTCAAATTTCCAATAAGGCTCACTCCAGAAGGTTCAATTGATCCCTATACAGGACTTCCTGAACCAGATTATTCAAAAATAAAAGGCCCTGGCTTTTTCTGCTATGAGGCCAGGAAGGAATAAGGAGGTGTAGAGATGGAAAAAGAGACCTGTACTTTTTCGTACTGTGCAAAACCGCCAATAGTTGAGGTCGAGACAGACCTTCTAATAATAGGTGGTGGCATGTCTGCCTGTGGTGCAGCTTTTGAGGCATGCAGATGGGCAACACCTAAGGGCTTAAGAGTAGTTATGGTTGACAAGGCAGCAACTGACCGCAGTGGTGCTGTTGCAATGGGTCTTTCAGCTATTAACACTTATATTGGAGAGAATAAGGTAGAGGATTATGTAAAATATGTAAGAAATGACCTTATGGGAATAATCAGGGAAGACCTTGTCTTTGACCTCGGAAGGCATGTAGACAACTCTGTTCATCTTTTTGAGCAGTGGGGTCTTCCAATATGGAAGGTCGGAGATGATGGATTCTCCCTTGATGGTTTCCAGGCAAGGGATGCAGGTAAACCACTTCTTAAGGATGGTGGAAAGCCTGTAAGATCTGGTAAGTGGCAGATAATGATAAACGGTGAGTCCTATAAGGTAATAGTTGCTGAGGCAGCAAAGAAGGCTCTTGAGTATAACAGACAGGCAACAGGTATGGCTCAGAATCATTTTGAGAGGGTCTTTATAGTGAAACTTTACAAAGATGCAAAGGTTCCTAACAGGGTTGCGGCTGCAGCAGGATTCAGCGTCCGTGAGAACAAGATATATATATTCAAGGCTAAGGCAATATGCCTTGGTGCAGGTGGAGCAGTTAATGTCTTTAGACCGAGGTCAACAAGAGAGGGACAGGGTAGGGCATGGTATCCTGTATGGAATGCAGGTTCAGGATATGCCCTCGGAATGCAGGTCGGTGCAGAACTAACAATGATGGAAAACAGATTTGTTCCTGCAAGGTTCAAGGATGGTTATGGTCCTGTTGGTGCCTGGTTCCTCTTCTTTAAGGCAAAGGCAACAGACAGCCTTGGAAATGACTACTGTGCAAATCAGGAGTGGATTGCTGAGGCAAAGCAGAAATACGGTGCCTATGTTGATGCAATGGGTACTGCCATCAGAAACCACTTCATGATGAAGGCAATGAAGGCAGGAAATGGTCCAATAATAATGAGAACCCATGAGGCAATGGCTGCACTCAGCAAGATTATGATTGAAAAGCTTGGTGAAAAAGAAGGAATGAAGAAGGTAAAGCACCTTGAGGCTGAGGCATGGGAAGACTTCCTTGACATGTGTATAGGCCAGGCAGGCCTCTGGGCTTCAAGGAATATTGAGCCTGACAAGGTTCCTTCCGAGATAATGCCAACAGAGCCCTATCTCCTTGGCTCTCATGCAGGATGTGCTGGATTCTGGGTAAGTGGTCCTGGTGATATACCAGGTGCACCTGCAGAGTGGTTCTGGGGATATAACAGGATGTCAACAGTTGATGGACTCTTCATGATGGGAGATATTGTAGGAGCTTCAGGTCACAAGTTCTCCTCAGGCTCTCATGCAGAAGGAAGGATTGCTGCAAAAGCAGCAGTTGCCTATATACTTGACCATATGGATTATAAGCCAACAATAAAGGAGACACCTGATCAGATAGCAGCAGAGCTTTATCTGCCCTTTGAGGTCTATGAAAAGTACAAGACCTATACAACCGATCCATACACTAATCCACATTACATAAGACCACATATGCTCCAGGCAAGGCTCCAGAAGATAGCCGATGAGTACTTTGGCGGTGTAAGTACATGGTATATGACCTCAAAGACAATGCTTGAAGAAGGACTTGCCCAGCTTGAGATGCTTAAGGAGGATTCAAATAAAATGGCAGCAGCAAACCTCCATGAGCTCATGAGATGCTGGGAGAATTATCACAGGATTCTCTCAGTGGAGGCCCATGCAAGGCATATCCTCTTCAGAGAAGAGTCCAGGTATCCTGGATACTACTACAGGGGTGACAAGGACTTTATTGATGACCAGAACTGGAAGTGCTTTGTCAACTCCAAGTATGATCCAGAAACTGGAAAATGGGAGCTCAAGAAGGTACCCTATGTCCAGATATTTAAATAACTCAGATTTCAATTAGTAAGTCAGAAGGTGGAGGCTACTCTGTAGCCTCCATTTTCAGGCTTACTAAAAGTAATATAAAGGTTATAAGTGATCAGTGCTTTTTTTCATAGCTGATCACGGATAATGAATTGAAGGAGGTTCAGAATGCCGGACAGTAAGACAATCCTCGTAATAGGAGGAGGATTCACAGGCCTTACAGCAGGCATAGATGCTGCAGAGGCAGGGTATGATGTGGTCATAGTAGAGAAAAATCCATATCTTGGTGGAAGGGTGGCCCAGCTTAACAAATACTTTCCAAAGCTCTGTCCTCCTCTCTGCGGACTTGAGATCAATATGAGGAGGATAAAGACAAATCCAAATATAACCTTTTATACCATGGCAGAGGTGGAGAAGGTATCGGGTGTTCCGGGGAATTATGATGTAACTATAAAGATAAAACCAAGGTATGTGAATGAGAAATGCACCGGCTGTAATGCCTGTGCAGAGGCCTGTCCTGAGGAGAGGCCGGATGAATTTAATTTCGGACTTTCCAAGACAAGGGTTGCCTATCTTCCCTTTGACCAGGCCTTTCCTTTCAGGTATGTTATAGATGATAAGTACTGTAAAGGTAATTCCTGTGCTAAATGTAAAGAGGCCTGTAAATATGATGCCATTGATTTAGATATGAAGCCTGAAAAAGTGAATATAAAAGCTGGAGCAGTTATTCTTGCTACAGGCTGGAATCCCTATGACGCAAACAGAATTGACAATCTCGGATTCGGAAAGGTTAAGAATGTTATTACAAATATGATGATGGAAAGACTTGCAGCCCAGAATGGACCGACTCGGGGAAAGATTATAAGACCATCAGATGGAAGGGTTCCCCAGACCATAGGTTTTGTACAGTGTGCTGGAAGCAGGGATGAGAATCACCTCCAGTTCTGTTCCTATATATGCTGTATGGCATCATTGAAGCAGGCAATGTATCTCTGGGAGCAGAATCCAGAGGCTAAGGTGTATATATTTTACATTGACATAAGGACACCTGGAAGATATGAGCAATTTTACTGGAAGGTAAAAGATAATCCAAATGCTGTTTTTATAAAAGGCAAGGTTGCAAAGGTTGCCCAGGCTGACAATGATGATGTAATTGTGGAGGCTGAGGATATGATTTCAGGAGAACTGATCAGGCAGCGATTGGATATGCTCGTTCTCGCCACAGGTATGGAGCCAGCAGCAAAGACAGCAAGGCCATCAATACACCTTAACTTCAATGAGCATGGATTTGCCATGCCTGATGATACAGGCATCCTTGCAGCAGGTTGTGCAAAGAATCCCTATGATGTAGCAAAGTCTGTACAGGATGCCACAGGTGCGGCATTAAAGGCAATACAGCGCATAGTGGGAGGTAGATAATGGAAAAGAAGATAGGTGTATATATATGTGAGGGATGCGGAATAATTGATGCTATTAATACTGAAAAACTTGAGAAATCTGTAAGAAATATTCCTGTTAAGAGGCATCCTGCACTCTGCGGTTCTGAGGGAGTGGAGCTTATCAAAAGTGATATAAAAAATGAAGGCATTAATACCATTGTAATAGCTGCCTGTTCACCAAGGGTTAAATACGAGGTTTTTGATTTTCCTGGCTCTATTGTAGAAAGAGTTAATATAAGGGAATTAGTTGCATGGACACTTGAGCCAAAGGATGAGCTCACCCAGGCTGCTGCAGAGGACTATCTTAAGATGGGTATTACAAAGGTTCAAAAGTCAGACCTTCCAGAGCCATGGGTACAGGAGACAGTAAAGACAATACTTGTAATTGGTGGTGGCATTACAGGACTCACTGCATCACTTGAGGCAGCAAAGGCTGGTTATAAGGTCTATCTTGTAGAAAAGGAGCCTGAGCTCGGTGGATATGCGAGAAAGCTTTACAAACAGGTGGCAAGGCCAAATCCTTATAAACTTTCTGATCCCACAATAGGAGATCTAATAAAAGAGGTTGAGGCCCATCCAAATATACAGATATTTAAGCCTGCAAGGGTTGCAAAGACAGATGGCCAGCCAGGTATTTGGGATGTAACTATAGAGAGTAATGGAAAGACAGAGGTCCTGAGGATTGGAGCAATTGTTCTTGCAGCAGGCTGGAAACCCTATGATGCAAGCAGGCTTGAACATCTCGGGTATGGAAAATTCAAGGATGTTGTGACAAATATAGAATTTGAAGAGATGGCAAAAAAGGGTAGACTCACAAGACCTTCTGATGGAAAAGAGGTTAAAAGGGTTGCCTTTATTCAGTGTGCAGGAAGCAGAGATCCCAATCATCTGCCCTACTGTTCAGCCTATTGCTGCGGAGCCTCATTGAAACAGGCGAAGTATGTAAGAGAACTGGTGGAGGATGGTCTTGCTTTTATAATTTATAAAGACATAAGGACACCTGGGCAGACAGAGTTCTTTTACAAGGAGGTACAGGGTGATCCTGGAATAATGCTTACTAAGGGAGATGTCACAGGTGTTTATGAAGAGGATGGTAAGCTTTATGTTGAAGCAGAAAGTACACTCTTTATGGGTGAGAGGATTAAGATAGAAGCCGACCTTGTTGTCCTTGCGATAGGCATGGTGCCTGCAACAAGGGAGTCTCAGGAATATCTTGAAGGTCTTCAGAAGGCAGCAGCTCAGGGTGATGAGGCAAAAAAGGCATATATAGAGTCAACACCAAAACCGGAGTTTATTCTTAATCTTAATTACAGACAGGGTCCCGAGATCCCACCATTTGTAGAAAAAAATGCTTATGGATTTGTAGACTCTAACTTTATATGTTTCCAGTACGAGACCCGCAGGACTGGAATATATGCTGCAGGCTGTGTAAGGCAGCCAATGACAATGGCCGAGGCTCAGGATGATGCAGCAGGAGCAGCACTGAAGGCAATACAGGCAGCTGAACATGTTGCAAAGGGTATTGCAGTCCATCCAAGGGCATGGGATATGACCTATCCTGATCCCCTTCTTCTGAGATGCACTGCCTGTAAGCGCTGCACCGAGGAGTGCCCATTCGGAGCAATTGATGAAGATGAAAAAGGTATCCCCTATTACAAGCCAAACAGATGCAGGCGCTGTGCAACCTGTCTTGGAGCCTGTCCTGAAAGAATAGTCTCATTCAAGGATTACAGTGTTGATATGATATCAGGAATGATAAAGGCAATAGATGTTCCTGAAGAGGGACTGATGCTTCTTGCCTTTGTTTGCGAGAATGATGCCTATCCAGCTCTTGATACAGCAGGCATCAATAGATTAAAACTTCCTCCAAATATTAGGGTAATTCCTCTCAGATGCCTTGGTTCAATGAATCTTGTGTGGATTGCTGATGCCCTTTCGCGTGGAATCGATGGAGCAATACTTTTTGGATGTAAATTTGGAGAGGATTACCAGTGCCATTTTGTTAAGGGAAGTGAGCTTGCCAATTACAGGCTTGGTAAGGTACAGGAAACATTAAGCAGGCTACAGCTTGAGTCAGAGAGGGTAAAGATGGTTCAGCTTGCTATCAATGAATACCACAAACTGCCAGAGATAATAAATGAATTTGTTGAAAAGATAAATGAACTTGGTCCAAATCCCTATAAGGGCTTTTAAGGAGGTTTTAGATGGCCGAGATTATAAAACCTGATCTCAGATTCGTGAAAGAAGTAATAAAAGCTGGTGGCACGGATCTTAAAAAGTGCTACCAGTGTTCTACATGTACAGCAGTATGCAATGTCACCCAGGACAAAAAACCATTTCCGAGAAAAGAGATGCTTTATGCCCAGTGGGGTCTTAAAGATAAACTCTTTTCAAATCCTGACATATGGTTATGCCATCAGTGCAGTGACTGCACAGCCTATTGCCCAAGGGGTGCAAAGCCAGGTGAGGTACTAGGCGCTATCAGGAAACTTGCTATTCAGGAGCACTCCTGGCCGGGTTTTCTGGGTAAAATGGTGGGCAATCCACTTTATCTGATTTTTCTCCTTGCTGTGCCTGTTATTATCCTTTTAATTGGAGCTCATGGAAATCCTCTTGATCCTGATTCCATTCCGAGAGGTGAAGATGGAAGTATTGTTTATGCTAAGTTTATGCCAATAAATACAGTAATAGATCCCATATTCATCGCAGCAGCAGCCTTTGCCGTCGTCTCTTTTATAATGGGTGTTAAGAAGTACTGGAATACCCTTAAAGCAGCTGGATACAGTCAAGGATCTCAGAGCCTCTCTAATAGCATAGTAAACACTCTGAAAGAGATACTCCTTCACAGGCAGTTCACAAGGTGTAATGTGACAAAGACGAGGACCTATGCCCATCTACTGACTTTCTATGCCTTTATTGGTCTTGCTATAACAACATCGTGGGCTGTTGTCTATCTTTACGGATACGAGATATTCGGCATCCAGCCTTTTGGTATATTCCATTTTGGTGAATCACCCTATCCCCTTTACGATCCGGTAAAGATTCTCGGTAATATAAGCGGTCTTGCCCTTATAACAGGAATAACCCTTATTGTGCTTTTCAGGCTAATAAATGCTCCCAAGGCAGGCATAGGAAGTTATTTTGACTGGCTACTGATAGCAGTAATATACATAATTGCTGTTACAGGAATACTCTCTCAGGTTTTAAGATTAGCTGATATCGCAAGCCTTGCCTATCCAGTTTACTTTTTGCATCTTACCTTTGTTTTCTTCCTTTTCGCCTATGCACCTTTTTCAAAAATGGCTCATATGGTATACAGGACAGTTGCAATGGTCTTTGCAAGGCATAATGGCATCACACCAAAAGAACTAATTGAGAGGAAGGCAAGTTGACAATCAGAAAATTATTAAAAAATAAAGGAGCTGAACTCATAGGTGTTCACCCAGATACACCTGTGGGAAAGGCTATTGAAAAGATGGTTGAAAGGAATATTGGCGCCCTAATAATTATAAGCGATACAGGTAAACCACTCGGGCTTTTTACGGAAAGGGATGCACTGAAGGCATGGGTAAAGGCTGGAAAGAATTTTGAAGAACTTGAGGTTAAAGATATAATGACAGTTGATCTTGTCGTAATAAAGCCAGAAGATGACCTTAATACAGCAATGTCACTGATGAATAAGCTAAAGATAAGGCATCTTCCAGTTGTTGAGGATGGAAAGGTCATAGGCATGATTTCTATAAGGGATGTAGTAAACAGCATTGTTGGTAAACTTGAGGCAGAGGTTCATTATTTAAAGGAGTATATTTCTGAGGGAGTATAATTTCTTAAAAAACTTTAAAAGGAGGTATGTGAAATGAGTACTATTCTTGTAGTTGCCCTTCTCAGCGGTATTCTTGGTGTTGCCTATGCCCTCCTTACAGCCCAGTGGGTATTAAAGCAGCCCAGCGGTACTGACAGGATGAGGGCAATATCGGATGCGGTTAAAGAAGGTGCTCAGGCCTTTCTTAACCGGGAATACAAAACAGTTGCTATTGCAGGTGCTGTGATATTCGTGCTCATACTTGTAGCAGGTCTTGGTACATGGACTGCGGTAGGATTTCTTATTGGTGCTGCTGGTTCGGCCCTTGCAGGATATATTGGTATGATGGTTACAGTAAGGGCAAATGTAAGAACAGCTGAGGCAGCAAAGGGTGGACTTAATGCTGCCCTGAAGCTTGCATTCAGGGGCGGATCTGTTACTGGAATGATGGTTGTTGGCCTTGGCATCATAGGTATAGCAGGATATTATCTTATTGTAAGAGCTGTTGAGCCAGATGTTGAGAAGGCATTCCATGCGCTTGTGGGACTCGGCTTTGGCTGTTCATTAATGAGTGTCTTTGCTCGTATTGCCGGTGGAATTTATACAAAAGCAGCTGATGTAGGAGCAGACCTTGTTGGAAAGGTTGAAGCAGGAATACCAGAGGATGACCCAAGAAACCCTGCAGTTATTGCTGATAATGTTGGTGATAATGTTGGTGACTGTGCTGGTATGGCTGCAGACCTTTATGAAACATATACAGTTACAGTTGTTGCAGGAATGCTTCTAGCCAAGACAATCTTTGGTGCTGAGAGTGCCTGGGTTGTATTTCCTCTTCTAATAGGTGCAATTTCAATAATTGCCTCGATTCTTGGAACATTCTTTGTGAAACTTGGCAAAAGCCAGTATATTATGGGTGCACTTTACAAAGGGCTTGCTGCATCTGGAATACTTGCTGCAATTGGCTTTTACTTTGCAGCCCAGTGGTTCCTCGGTCAGCCTGGAGTGGAGGCAGGTGTCTTTACACCACTTAAGATATTCACCACAGCCCTGATAGGACTTGTCCTTACATGGCTGATTGTTATGATAACTGAGTACTTTACCTCGAAGAGTTTTGCACCTGTCAAGCACATTGCTGCAGCAAGCCAGACAGGTCATGCAACAAACATCATAGCAGGTCTTGCTGTTAGTATGAAATCAACCGGCCTTCCGGTCCTTGCCATCTCCGGTGCAATTCTCTGGGCCTATGCCCTTGGAGGTGGTTTTGATGGTAATCCTGGTTCAGGCCTCTTTGCAATTGCCCTTTCAGCAGTATCCATGCTTTCTATGACAGGAATAGTGGTATCCATAGACTCCTACGGTCCTATAACGGACAATGCAGGTGGAATTGCTGAAATGGCAGAGCTTCCAAAGGAGGTTAGAGCTGTCACAGACCCCCTTGATGCAGTCGGTAATACCACAAAGGCTGTTACAAAGGGTTATGCAATAGGTTCTGCAGGACTTGCAGCACTTGTGCTCTTTGCTGAATACTCAAGGGCCTTTGGTGAGAGTCTTGTATTTGAACTTTCAAATCCAAAGGTTCTTGTTGGTCTGTTTATAGGTGGACTTCTGCCATATTATTTTGGTGCCCTTCTTATGGAGTCTGTGGGTAAGGCTGCAGGTGGTGTTGTTGAGGAGGTCAGGAGGCAGTTCAGGGAGATTAAGGGTATAATGGAAGGAACAGCAAAGCCAGAATATGGTAAGTGTGTGGATATAGTTACAAAGTCAGCAATAAAGGAGATGATGATACCTGCCCTTCTGCCAGTGGTTGTTCCAATCCTGGTTGGATTCATTATTGGAAAGGAAGCACTGGGCGGTGTGCTTATAGGAAGTATTGTAACAGGACTATTCCAGGCAATTGCTATGACAAGTGGGGGAGGAGCCTGGGATAATGCAAAGAAATATATTGAAGACGGAGCATACGGTGGAAAGAAATCCGAGGCACACAAGGCAGCAGTTACCGGTGATACAGTGGGCGACCCTTACAAGGATACAGCGGGCCCTGCTATTAACCCAATGATAAAGGTTGTAAATATAGTAGCGCTGCTTATCGTTCCTTTGATTAAATAATACTGACTGTGTTATTCTAACGGGCTGGCTTCAGCCAGCCCTTTTTTATTTTTATATTAAACCTCTGGAGGTAAGAATTGATACTGAATATTTCAGCAGTTGAACCTGTTCGATACACTGGAAAGGCAAGGTTTAAGTTCAGATGTCATAAGGATATCTCATGCTTTACAAGATGCTGTAGCCGCATTGACATAATGCTTACACCCTACGACATCGTTGTGATGAAAAATAGATTAAAGATCAGCTCTTCAGAATTTCTTGAGAGATATACAAACATGATTGTTGATGAGAAATCGTCCCTGCCCTGCGTCTTTTTAAGGATGGACCGTGATAAAAAATGTCCCTTTGTTACCCCTGAAGGTTGCTCTATTTATGAGGATAGACCTGTGAACTGTCGATATTATCCGGTCGGGCACGGAATTATTAAAAAGGCAGTTGATAGGGAGATAGTTAATGAAGAGTTTTATTTTTTTCTTAAGGAGGACCACTGTAAGGGATTTCTTGAATACTATGAATGGACCATTGAAGAATGGTTAAAGGATCAGGGAGTTGAGAGCTATGATGATATTAACAGGGAATGGAGGCTCTTTCAGCTCAGGAGGAATGGACCTGGAGAGTCAATTGATACAAAAAAACAATCCCTTTTCTACCTCGCCTGTTACGATATGGATAGATTTAGAAGATTTATCTTTGAAAGCGGTTTTTTAAATCATTTTGATGTTCCTGAATCCCGTGTGGAACTTGTCAGAGAGGATGAAATCGAGCTCTTAAAACTGGGATTTGACCTTGTTAAATATCTCCTGATGATAGAGGAAACCTTTAACATTAGACAGAAATAGAATAAAAGAGGTCAAGGACATTCTTAAAGAAATTAAATGATAATTCATCAGGCATTTCAGCTACAAAGGCTCCTGAAATAAAGTTAACCCCGTTCCTTTTACAGTAAACCACTTTTATTTTAAGGATGAGTTCCTTACTTGCTGTTCTTATAGTGCTTATCTTTAAGCTGTAAATTTTGCCAGGCTTCAGAGGCTCCTTGATTATAAATTGAAGACCCTGCTGGCTTATATTTGTTATGATGCCTTCAATCATCTTGCCTTCTGCATCAATTGTAAGATTTATATATCTCCTTATAACCTCTGGAACAGGATATCTTAGATGTCTTCGCTTTTCGTTACTGGAAACTTTTGAAATCTCAGATGTGAATTTCAGGTCACTAGCAATCTGCAGGTATTTTACCCAGTTCATTATTTCATAGGTGCTTCGGAGAGCTTCTTGCAGAAGAGAGACCATCCTGGGTTCATTGCACTCCTTCAGTATCTGCTCAAGTATTTCTGATGTGCCGAAGGCCTTATTTATAAGGATATCAGACAGGCATTCGATATGTTTTTTTGTCTGTATAAAGCAGGAATCAAATCCTCCACATATTCTAAGACATCTGTCTATCATTCTAATTTGAGTTCCTTTTTTAACCAGCTTTTTATCTCTTCTGTAATTCCATACATGCCATGGACAGGTGGATGCACAGGTTGTTCCAGGGCACCGCGGAGTAATTCTTCAGGGATTTCATCAATGACACCTACTGTATCTGCCACATCACTTCTGTTTATCTTCATTAACATAAGGCTTGGTTTAGAGCCTGTTGTTTCTATATAAAAAACATAACCTATCATATTCTTAAGACTCTGAAATTCCTCTTCTGTCATCTGGAACCGTGGCTTCATTATTAAGGGGAGTGAGGCATCCCACTTAATGTTGGACAGGATATCTGGTCTTCTTTTAATATCCCTTAAGGTCTGCAGACTGAATATATTTATATCATCCTCATGCATTATAAATCACCTCCTTACAGGCCTTCTTTCCGGCACGATCCTGTGAGGAATTTTCCCCTCATTCCATTCCCTGGATACATAAAGATAACAGTAACAACTGCCATATTCCTTTATGTCATCATCCCTGTATCTGCACGGACAGATTATATCTTCATCCCTTTCTTTAATCCCTGTTGCGAGCCTGCAGGGACAGGATCTGTAACCGTAGCGTTCTTCATTTTTTAATAATCCACTTATAATCTCAAGGGTAAAATCCCTGTCCTTATTCAGTTCTATGCCCTGACTGGCTGCATATTTTTTTAATATATCATAAAGCTCTTCAGCAGTCACTGGCACTTTTCAGTCTCTGATTAAATTAAGAACTCGCTTTTTTAGCTCTTCCGGGTCATAACCCCTTATAACTTCAGCCACAACAAGGGTTGGATAGGTTGCCTGGGGATTGTACTTCATTAGCTCCTTTGTCATGAGCCATTGTTCTCCGCTATCCAGTGTATCTACCTCAATCAGTTCGTAGTGGATATTATTTTCGTCAAGAAATGCTTTCACCTTTTTACATACAGGACAGGTACTCAGGCTGAAGAGGGTTATTTTCTTCATCTTAATGTGTTAGAGAATCGGGGTCAATTGGAAAGTCCTTGAAGGTTTGACGTATGTTATCCATGACGTCTTCAAGCATCTCATCATTTGCCTTTAGAAGCCGTTCCATGGATACCTGAAGTTTTTTTGAGAGTTCAATAAGTGGAATATTTTTACCATAATGTCTCTCAGCAATCTCGATCTTGAGGGCATCATCAATAATTGAACGCCGCAGGTTTTCATCAGCCACAGATATTGCTTCACAGGCGATGTCGAAGGGCTGACCATTTTCAATATTCTTTCTTATTATTTCTATCGATCGTTTGTAAACCTGGTCATCAGACATGATAAATTATAACATAAAAAAGGGGAGCAGTCATTTAAAGAGTTTATTTTAAGCTTGCAGACTGCTCCCTGTAGTATCATATTTTGAAGGGATTTGCAAAAAGTATTATCAGTACTACAACAAGGGCATAGATAGCAAGGGACTCTATCATGGCAAGACCAATAATAAGCGTGGTCATTATCTTACCTGATACACCTGGATTCCTTGCTACACCCTCACAGGCCCTGCTAAGGCCGATGCCCTGACCTATACCTGTACCCAGAGCTGCTAGACCTATTCCAATAGCACAACCAAGGGCTGCCATTGCATAGTAATGGAGTTTCGCCTCATTAAGAGCTGCTCCCTCTTCTGCAAAGGCCAGAGGTGCCATGATATAAAGGACTGCAAGAGCAATAAGTGTTGCTACCGTGATTCTTTTCATCCCAGAACCTCCTTTCTTATAAGGATTTATGCCTTAAGCCTAAAGACCTAAAGCCTTTTTAATGAGATTCCTCAACAGCACCAGCAAGATAAAGAGTTGTCAGAAGAACAAAGACAAAGGCCTGTATTACGCTCACAAGAACTCCAAGTCCCAGTATTGCAACAGGCACAATCCATGGTGTAAGTAGAGCCAGTATTATGAGTATCATATGTTTTGCTATCATATTTCCAAACAACCTGACCGATAGCGTAACAGGTCTTGCAAGATGGCCGATTACTTCAATTACGAACATCATAATCATCAGCGGAAGTGCCCAGATGCTTTTCATAGGACCGAGAAAGTGATTTATGTATTTTATGCCATGAACCCTTATACCGTAATAATGAGTTGCTAGGAAAACAGGAACAGCCATAGAGGCTGTTGTGTTTATATTACTTGTAGGTGATTCAAAACCGGGGATAAGACCCATGAAATTACAAACAAGGATATAGAGGCCCAGAGTACCGATCAGAGGAAAAAACCTCGGTGCCCAGTGATGGCCTATGTTTTCTTCTGCAAGTTTCTTTAATTCTTCAACAAGTATCTCTACAAAATTCTGTATTCCTGTAGGAACAAGCTTTAGGGTACTTCTTATCATTAAAGCTACAGCAATCAGTATTATCATTGCAAGCCATGAATAGGTTACATATGGTGGGACACCATGAATCTCAATCAATAAAGGTGCTTCCACAGAAACCTCCTCACATAGTCCTAAATCATATCAGCCTTCGGTAGTGGCTGTTTACGCTGGTCAAGCTATAATACCCATCTCTAATACTAAAGTCAAGATTCGGTTGGCCTATTGAGGTATAAAAAATTTTATTGTTTTATAAAAGATTATAATCTAAGGCATAGTATTTTAAAAATTTGCCAGCCCGAATTAATCTCCTGATTACTTGACTTAATTATCTTTACCTGTTATAGTAAATGAGAATAATTATCAATTACAAATATGTCACACTGAAATATTTAAGAAATGCACATCAAGCTGGGCTGCATATTACATAGGCTTTCCCTGCATCCTTGAAGGATTTAAAATGAAGGAGAGTCAGAGAGGAAGACAAAAAGGTGGAGTATACGGAAGGATTGCCCTTGTGGGAAATCCAAATGTTGGCAAAAGCGTAATTTTCGGTCTTTTGACAGGAAGGTATGCCACTGTCTCAAATTATCCAGGTACAACCATAGAGATAACTTCTGCACCATGTTATCTAAACGGGAAGAAATATTTGATTATTGACACACCTGGTATCAACAATCTTATTCCCATGAGTGAGGATGAAAAGGTCACAAGAGATATACTGCTCAGGGACAGACCTGATGCTGTTATTCAGATTATTGATGCGAAAAATCTTAAAAGAGGGTTATTCATAACAATACAGCTTGCTGAGATGGGGATACCCCTAGTAGTTGATCTCAACATGATAGATGAAGCAAGGGACAGGGGGATTCTGATTGATGAGAAAAAACTGAGCGATGAACTTGGAGCACCTGTGGTTAGCACTATTGCCTCTCAGAAAAAGGGTCTTTCAGAGTTAAAATCTGCTACAGCCAGTCCGCAGGTGCCTTCAATTATGGTTAACTACGGAACTATTATTGAGGATGCCTTGAAAGAGTTAGAAATGCTATTGCCTGATTCTTCCATATCAAAGAGATCCATAGGCCTCATGATTCTTTCAGGTGATGAAACCCTTAAAGGCTGGCTGAGAGCGAGCCTTTCTGAAAAGACACTAGAGCGAATAGAGGAGATAAGGGACAGGTGCGCCGAGAAATTAAAAACAGATCCCGGGCTCATAATAAATGCAAAAAGGCTTGCCCTTGCAGAATCTATTGGACTTGGAGCCATAAAAAGAATTTCTGCAGGCTCAGGAGGATTAGCTCAGCTTCTTGGAAATTTAAGTATGCATCCATTATGGGGATTGCCGGTCCTTGGATTTGTGCTTTTTCTTCTTTATGAATTTGTAGGTATCTTTGGTGCTGGTACACTTGTTGATCTTCTCGAGGAAGGTCTTTTTGGAGAGTATATTAATCCTATGTTTACAAAAATTGTAGAGTTCATTATACCCTTAAGCCTATTAAGAGAGGCACTCGTTGGTGAATACGGAATGATAACAGTTGCTATAACCTATGCCATTGGCATTATTCTTCCAATAACCACCACATTCTTTATAGCCTTCTCAATACTTGAGGACTGCGGCTATCTTCCAAGGCTTGCTATCATGTCAAATAGATTGTTTAAAACTATGGGTCTGAGTGGAAAGGCAGTGCTTCCAATGGTCCTTGGCCTTGGCTGTGGCACTATGGCTGTAATGACAACAAGGATTCTCGAGACCAATCGCGAGAGACTTCTTGCTGCTTTTCTGCTTGCCCTTGCTGTGCCATGTTCCGCCCAGCTGGGAGTTATTCTTGGTATGCTCGGAAGTTTCTCCTGGAAAGCGACCCTTATATGGTTCTTTACAGTACTGAGTGTGCTTCTTCTTATGGGATCAATTGCCTCGAGGATTGTTCGAGGTGAGAGTTCAGAATTTTTTATGGAGATACCACCTATGAGGATGCCTGTTCTTGAGAATGTGCTTATAAAGACCTTTAACAGAGTAGTATGGTATCTCAGAGAGGCTGTCCCTCTTTTCATCTTGGGAACATTTATACTTTTTATATTGCACAAAATTGCTATTTTGGACTGGATAAAGCATATTGCATCACCCATTGTGGTAAATCTCCTTGGACTTCCTGAAAAGACCACTGAGGCCTTTTTGCTCGGCTTTCTCAGAAGGGACTATGGAGCAGCAGGTCTGTTTGACATGTCCAAGGAAGGGATTCTTAATCCTCTTCAGTCTCTTGTAAGCCTTATTACAATAACACTCTTTGTCCCCTGTCTTGCCCATTTTTTGATGATGGTAAAGGAATTTGGCCTGAGGGTTGCCTTTATGATTGTCCTTGTGGTTTTCCCAAGTGCAATACTCTTTGGAGGCCTTGTAAACCTGGTTTTGAGGAGTTTGAATATATCATTCTGAATATAGATGCCATGATTTTTCTTTAAAAGCATTAACAAGAAATATTTTTTATAAAATCATCTTAAAAATTTAATTTACATTGACAAAAGATGGCATCTTTTTATGTTCTAAAAGTATGCTTTTTATAAAGATTATTTCTTGCTTTTTTAGCTTTAAAGAACTGCATTTAGCTTATCCTTTTTTACAAATTCCACAAAATTTCTGAGTAACTTGAGCCCGAGGGCCTGACTTTTCTCTGGGTGAAACTGTGTGGCAATGATATTATCCTTCCAGATAGAGGATACAAACCACTGACCGTATTCTGTCTCTGTTGAAACAACTGACCTATCCTCAGGTACAACATAATAGGAATGGACAAAATAGAAATAGCTCCCTTCTGGAATATCCATGAAGATGGGTGCTCTTTTAATTATCCTTACACTGTTCCATCCCATATGGGGTATCTTTAGATTCCTATCCTTTAAGGAGAATCTCCTAACCCTTCCACGGATAATTCCCAGACCTCTGTTCAGTCCAAACTCCTCTGATTCATCAAAAAGGATCTGAAGCCCCAGACATATACCTAGGTACGGTTTACCCTTTTGTATTGCCTGCACAATTGCTTCAAGAAGACCCTTTTCATTTAAATTTCTCATGCAGTCAGGAAAGGCACCAACTCCAGGAAGAACCACCGCCTCTGCGCCTTGAATATCGGAGGGATTCTGAGTTACCTTCACAGGAGTTCCTGTTTTCAGAAATGCCTTTTCCACACTCTTAAGATTTCCCATTCCATAATCGACAATAACAATCATTTCTCTCTCCATACAAGTATTGATATTTCAGGACACATCTCAGCGCAGGAAGCGCAGCCAGTGCATTCATCTGATACCACCTCTGCCACAAAATAGCCCATCTTGTTGAATCTCTTCCCTATAACTATTGCTGATTTCGGGCATGCTTCCACACAGTAGCCACAACCTTTACAGAGCTCCTGGTTTATCTCTATCCTTCCTTTTGGTTTTCTTGTACTTTCTGATGTTACCTTCTTTGCTTTCATCATGACTCCTTCAATAATTCCCTTGCATGCCTCAAGGAGGCATCTGTTATCTTTCCACTTAGCATCCTTGCAATTTCTTCCTGCCTTTCTGTTTCAGAAAGGCTTTTTACCTTAACTTCAACGGAATTCTTTTTCTGAACCTTTTCTACCTTTATATGATGATCTGCCCTTGATGCTATCTGGGGAAGATGGGTTATGCACAGTATCTGTCTGTTTTTTGAGAGTTTTTTCAGTCTCTGCCCGACCTTATCTGCTACAGTACCGCCAATGCCAGCATCAACTTCGTCAAAGATTAATACAGGTATTCTGTCAACCTCTGCAAGTATTACTTTAAGACAGAGCATGAGCCTCGAGAGTTCACCTCCTGAGGCAATCTTTGTCATGGATCTTGGAGGCTCTCCTGGATTTGCAGAGAATTCAAATTCAATATCATCAATCCCGTTCTTGGAGAGTTCAGGCAGTCTTCTGATATTTATTCTGAATATTGCCTTATCAAGGGCTACCTCCTTCAATTCGTTCTTCATTGCCTCCTCAATCCTGCGGGCAGTTTCTCTTCTTTTATCTGAAATCTCCTCGGCAAGTCTCCAGAGAATTCCTTCTTTTTCTGCAAGTTCATTTTTCAGGTCAGAAAGCACATTTTCAGAACTCTCAAGGATTTCAAGTTCTTTCTTTGCCTTTTCAAGATAGTAGAGGATTTCCTGCACTGATGGCCCGTATTTCTTTTTTAATCTCTCAATAAGGTCAAGTCTCTCATTAAGGTAATCAAGCCTTCTGGGATCTATATTATATTTTTCCCTTAGGGCACTCAGGTTACGCGATGTTTCCTCAATAAGAGGTTTTGCCTGCGAAATAATCTCAACAACTTCCTGAAGCTCGGGATCTATGTGAGCGAGTTCTTTTAATCTGTTTATGGTCTTTGCAATCTGAACAATACAGGAATTCTCAGATTCGTATAATGAACTGTGAGCGAGATTTACTGCCTCTAAGAGCTTTGCAGAATTCTTCAGTATGGCATATTCCTTTCTTAGGGATTCTTCTTCATCCGGTCTCAATCCTGCCTTTGTTATTTCATTTATCTGATATCTGAGAAGGTCTGCCCTTTGTTCTCTGTACCTGAGATCCTCTTCTATCTTTCTTATTCTTTCTTTAAGCTCTGTTACAATAGTATATACCTCACTGTATTCTTTCTTAAGACTGTCAATTACTCCAAAGGAATCAAGGAGCTCAAGCTGTCTTTCTTTATTCATCAGACTCTGGTGTTCATGCTGGCTGTGAATATCAACAAGCAATGAACCAATACTCTGGAGTGTTGAGAGATTTACCAGGTTTTCATTTATATATGCTCTGTTTTTACCCGAAGAAGAGATAATCCTTTTTAGGATAATACTGCTGTCTTCTAGTGGAAGACTTTCAGGTAGATTTATATTTTCTATATTTTCAATATCAAAAAGTGCCTGGACAGAACCCTCATCTGCTCCATATTTAAGTATCTCAGAACTTGCTCTTTCTCCGAGAGCAAGGCTAAGGGCATCGACTATTATGGATTTTCCTGCGCCTGTTTCACCTGTTAGGACATTGAGTCCTGGTTTAAAGGTTAAGATAAGATTTTCGATAATTGCCAGGTTTTTAATTGCTAATTCCTGAAGCATATAAAATTATAACATGAAGGATATGAGGGGATTCTTCCAGGGTAGTTTCAGCAGGTCTTAATATTGTATACCATTTCTTGCATTTTATGTCTTTATTGACACTAAATAGACTTGACAAAAAGGCCGAGCTTTGCTACCTTATCTTAGCAGAAAACCTTGGCTAACAAGCTTTGGAATCTTAGATGTCAATAAGGAGGATTTATCATGACTAAGGCTGAACTTGTTGAGAAGATTGCAGGCGGTGCAGGTCTTTCAAAGACTCAGGCATCTAAGGCACTTGATGCCACACTTGATGCAATCAAGGCAGCACTAAAAAAGGGCCAGAAAGTCACATTAGTCGGGTTTGGAACTTTCTCTGTTTCAAAAAGAAAAGCAAGAAAAGGTCGTAATCCGAAGACAGGTGAGGAAATCAAGATTCCGGCTATGAAAGTGCCAAGATTTACTGCAGGAAAGGCTTTTAAGGATGCCATAAAATAGGCTATGGCCTGAAGGCTAAAATTAATTGAAATCCTGAGCCTTCAGACAGAGCTAAACCTATGAGAGGAGGTGTCCCATGCTTGTTGAATTTAGCATAGTTCCAGTAGGTGCGGGAAGCAGTATAGGTGATTATCTTGCAGAGGTCCTTGATATTGTTGACAGAAGCGGTATGCCTTATAAGGTTAATCCTATGGGAACAGTGGTCGAGGGAGAATGGTCTGAGGTATTTGGTCTTATAAAAAAGTGTCATGAGGCTGTAATGAGTAAAGCAGACCGAGCCATAATTACAATAACTATTGATGATAGAAAGGGTAAACCAAACAGGATTGAAGAGAAGGTTGCCTCCATTGAGAGGAGACTCAGCAGGAGCTTGAAAAAGTAGTATAGAACTGAGTTATATATAATTTTTCTAAAGCTCCTATACCCGGTAAGGGATTCTCTACAATTAAGTAAAAGGAGATTTTTGTCCAAATCTCTAAAACATTGCGTAAAATATTATAATGGTATAATGAAAAGAGATATTATCTCAAGCCCTTTTAATTTAGATCATAAATAGAACTAATCTGCCAAACCAGGCGATTACGATTATAGAATGGGAGGTTTGTTATGTCTGAAAAGATTACTCTTAGTGTGATCAAGGCTGATGTAGGTGGATTTGTTGGGCATTGTGCTATTCATTGTGACATGATGGACTGTGCAAAAGGCAAGCTGGAAGAAGCTAAGAAAAAAGGCTTAATTATCGATTTTTATGTAACTCGTTGCGGAGACGATATGGAACTTATAATGACGCATAAAAAGGGTACAGATAGTGAGGAGATTCATAAACTCGCATGGGATACCTTCCTTGCAGCCACTGAGGTGGCAAAAGAACTCAAGATGTACGGCGCAGGTCAGGACCTGCTTGCAGACGCCTTTTCAGGAAATGTGAAGGGAATGGGTCCTGGTGTGGCTGAGATGGAATTTATAGAAAGAAAATCAGAGCCCGTTATAATATTCATGGCAGATAAAACATCTCCAGGTGCCTGGAATCTTCCGCTCTTTAAGATGTTTGCTGATCCCTTTAATACAGCTGGTCTTGTAATTGACCCGGCAATGCATGATGGGTTTATCTTTGAGGTTGTTGATGTTTACGGTCACAGAAGCATTAAACTTCATACCCCTGAGGAGATGTATGACCTGCTGATGCTTATTGGAGCAATGAGAAGGTATATGATAAGAAGGGTTTATACAAAAAAGGGCGAGATAGCTGCTGCAGCATCTACACAGAAACTGAGCCTCATTGCCGGTAAGTATGTTGGAAAGGATGATCCAGTTTTAATAGTAAGGTGTCAGGCAGGTCTTCCTGCTGTTGGAGAGGCTCTTGAACCTTTCTCCTTTCCTCACATTGTTGAGGGCTGGATGAGGGGTTCTCATCACGGTCCTCTAATGCCGGTTTCTTTTGATAAGGCAAATCCCACAAGATTTGACGGTCCACCGAGGGTTATTGCTGCAGGATTCCAGATAACCAGCGGAAGGCTCATAGGCCCGAGGGACCTCTTTGATGATCCGGCATTTGATTACGCAAGACAGAAGGCAAATGAGATAGGAAATTATCTAAGAGTCCACGGTCCTTTTGAACCACACAGACTCAGCCTTGATG